>JACCSL010000708.1 GCA_013812995.1 Ardenticatenales bacterium
GTAAGATACCGTCCGCCAACGGGGTAGGGCAACCGTACTGGCTGAACTTGTGGGGGTCGGTGGATTCTGCGCCCGCTTTGATGTTGCGTTTATAGAACATATAGCCGCCAAAGACGATGGCTAGAACTAGCAGGAAAACAATTGTACCGATCATAAAGCTGTCCATGAGTTCTGCCTCCTTTTCTTCCCTTCTGAAAGCACATTCGGTGCCATACAAAGGAAAGAGGGCAGTGCTATCGCCCGGCAGGGGCAATGCGGTAGATGAACCCACCCTTGTCATCGGAGACGAGCAGGGCACCATCAGCGGCAACCGTGACATCGGTGGGGCGGCCCTGATTGTCGCCGCTTTCCAGCAGCCAGCCCGTGGCGAAGTCTTCCGCCGGGCCATAGACCTGACCGGCCTCCATCGGCACACGAACCACCTTGTAGCCTGTCGGCGGCACACGGTTCCACGAGCCGTGGAAGGCAATGAACAGATCGCCTTGATAATCGGCGGGGAACATGTCTCCTTGATAGAAGGTCAGGCCAAGCGGCGCGCTGTGAGCCTGCATCTTGACGGCAGGTGCTTCAACACCCTGACACGCCCCCTCGCTGGTGCCAAACTCCGGATCAGGGAGGTCACCAGCGTGGCAGCGGGGCCAGCCCGCGTCCGCTCCCTCGCGCAGCGCATAGACGGTTTCCAGCGGCACCTCATTGCCCAGTAGGTCGCGCCCATTGTTGCTGGCCCACACCTGCCCGCTTGCGGGGTTGAGCGCCAGCCCCACCGCGTTGCGCAACCCCGCCGTGAAGAGCTTTCCGCCAGTTCCATCCGCATTGTAAACCCACACCGCTGCCAGGCGATTGTCACTCTCGTTACAGACGTTGCAGGTGCTGCCCATCGAGACGTAGAGGCGATCTTCGGCGTCAAAGAGAATCGTGGTGGTGAAATGGACGCGCAGCGTGGGCAAATTGGGAATAACGGTCTCGGGCGCGGTGGCTGCGAGTCCATCCAGAACCACACGCGAGACGCGGGAGGTTTCACCGATATAAAGTTCCTGGGTACCTGGTCTGAAGGCCAGACTGGAGGGGCGATCCAGGCCATCGGCAATGACCACGACCTCGTCTGCCCGGCCATCGGCGTCGCGGTCCGGCAGCGCGATGACGCGGCTCGCGCCACGCTCCGCAACGAAGAGGGTGCCATCAGGGCCAACCGTCATAAATCGCGGCCCCGATAGCCCCTCGGCAAAGATATGGCTCTCGAAGCCGTCGGGCAGCGTCAGTTGTACCTGCGCCGCCTCCCCGGAGGGAATGCGTACCCCCAGAAGGCCCGTGATGGGGTCGCGGAAGGCGTAGAGGAGCGCACAAAGCAGGAGCAGCGCAGTGGCGATAGTGCCGAGTAGGCGCGGTCGGGTCATGGTAGGAGTCCTATAAGGGTTGAGGGATAAAACGTAAAACGTAACTGGTTCTGATAGAATTTGTGGTTGAGGGGTGGCTCTGCGTGGTGGCTCTCTCCCCGGCCTTCGGCCGCCCCTCTCCCGATATCGGGAGAGGGGCCACGGAGCGCAGCGACGTGGGGGAGAGGGCTCGCATGGCACGCTTCCCAATCTTCCATACCACAAATTCCGTCAGAAGCAGAAACGTAAAACGACATACGGCAGGAATAATACCATTTCGCTTGAAGATGGTGCATCAGCAGAGCCGTTTGGATAGGTGTAGAAAATTACGTTTTACGTTTTACGGTTTACCTTAGCAGTTCATCCAGGGCTTCGAGGAGCATCGTGTTTTCTTCGACGGTATTGTAGAAGTAGGTCGAATAGCGGATCGCGCCGGGGCGGTAATCTAAAATGATGTTGCGCTCCTTGAGCGCCGCTGTCAGGCCGGTGGGGTCGGCTACGTTCATGAGGGCGATGCCCGCGCGCTGCTCCGGCTCCATTGAGGCCCCGCGAATGTCCCAGCCGCGCGCGCGGGCGCGGTCGATGAAATCGTAGAGGAGCGCACTGGTTCGCTCGCGAATGCGCTGGGGGCCAATCTCGTTGAGAATCTGGAGCCCGGCCCGGCCCGCGAACACCGAGGCCAGGGGCGGGGTGCCGCTCTCGAAGCGTCGGGCGTCGCTGCTGTACTCGAAGCGGTTGGGGTCGAAGGCAAACTGGTGCTGGTTGGCGAACCAGCCCGTGAGCAGCGGCTCGAAGCGGGGAATCAACCCCTCGCGCACGTAGAGATAGACGATGCCGGGGCCACCGAGGAGCCACTTGAGTCCGCCCGTCATCAGAACATCGACGCCCAACGCCTTGACATCGGTGGGGAGCTGGCCCGTGCCCTGGTACGCATCAATCACGGAGAGCGCGCCCTGCGCGTGGGCCATCTCGGTGAGAACCTGTACGTCCTGAATCGCGCCGCTGGTGAAGAAGACGTGCGAGGTCATTGCCAGGGCGGTGCGCGGGGAGAGCGAGGCTTCCCACTGTTCCAGCGGCACCGTGACCCCATTGCCGGGGAGCACCGTCAACTCGACGCCCTCGCGATGCCACGCCTGCCAGAGGTAATGCACCGTCGGAAAATCCAGGTCAGTGGTAATGACCTCGGGGCGCTCCGTGAAGGTGCTCGACATGCCCGACGCCAGCGCCCCCAGCGCAGCACTTACGCTGGGGAGCAGCGCAATCTCATGCTCACCCGCGCCGATGAGCATGGCAAACTCGCGGCGGGTGTCGGCGAGTACGCCAATCCAATCGCGATACCAGGCTGAGGCTCCCCAGTTTTCCCAATCGTCCATGAAGCCATTCACAGCGGCACGCGTGCGGGTGCTCAGCGCACCCAGCGAGCAGGAGTTGAGGTACACTTTTTTTGATAGAATCGGAAACTCGGCGCGGTAGCGTAGCAGATCGTCGTGGGGGATTGTCATAAAGCGGTGCTCCTTGGGTCGGAAGTCAAAAGCGAGGGGACTATAAGAGGAGCAGGTAGAGAGGACAAATCAGGGGAGCGGAACGGCGAGCGGGGCGTTGGCTCGAACGCTCTACTGCTGACACTGGTGGCGAAAGATCTGTGAGAGGCGATTTGAGCGGCAAGCCTGCGAAACAGGGGCAACAACTTGCCAAATCAGTAAGGGAGAGAGCTTTGCAGAAATAGGGATAGGGTTGGGGTGTGAGAAAAAGGGGCTAAAAAAGATTAATCGCGGGTGTAGAACGCCCCATAAGGGCGCGCTGTGGCTGAGAGCAGTACCGCAAAACCGCAGCC
>JACCSL010000187.1 GCA_013812995.1 Ardenticatenales bacterium
AGCACGGCCAGGGCAAACCCATCATGCTCCGCCGTTTGAGCTTCTGGTGCAGGCCGCGCCAGAAGCTCTGGGGCAAGGTATCGGTCCTCGGTTTGGGCGCTGGGAGGGTAGAGCGTATGGCCGACCAGATGGGGGACCCGCACCTGGAACGTGTCCGCTTTGAGGAGGGTCAGGCTGGCCGCATTGACCGGACGAGATAAAAAGAGATTGCGGGGATGAAGTGCCCCGCCCAGCACGTATCCCTTCACATGAAGCGCATCGACGGTCGTTGCCAGCGTCCAGGCGAACGGGTAGAGAAGGTGCTGTACGCCAAGCCGCTCGCGCGAGCGCCAGAGATGCTCTTCCAGCGGCACCATGCGCTCAACACTCGGCATCAGGAAGCCAACAAAGCGGGCGCGGTTATTGTAAAGCAGCATCTGCGGCCAACGCAGAGACATCTGTCCAGCGGGCAACGAGAGGGCTGGCGGGTTCGCAATCATCCAGCGCAGCTTCTCTTCGTACTCCGCGCGATACGAGTTGTAGAGCTTTGCGACTTGTCCCGGCTTCTGCTGGACCTCGTAGAGCGTGGCGTGCGCCCCGCGTGCGACCTGGGGACCGAGGGGGATAGGGTTGCCGAAGGCATCATAGACGATCAAGGGAAAATACCTTTTCGAGAAAATAAGACTCTGTATTTTGCGCCGAAGCGGGGCGAAATAAAAATCCGCCCCCAACTTGATGGCGGGGGCGGACAGAGAGAGTCAGTGTTAAAACTGGGTTTTGCCCGTAAAGGTAAAGTCGCGAATGCGAACCGCCGGAACGAGCGAGGCCCCGAAGAAGCCACTGAGCAGGCGGCGCTCGGCACTGATGTCCTCAACGCGGCTCAGCGCCTCCAGGTAGTTCTCGGTGAAGCGCAGATTCTTCACCGGCCCGACGATCTGCCCATCTTCCACCAGAAAGGTGCCATCGCGCGTGAGGCCGGTGACAATGGTCTTGAGCGGATGAACGACGCGCGTGTAGTTGAACCTCGTGACGAGCAGGCCCCGCTTCATTCCCTTGATGAGATCGGCGCGCGGGGTTTCGCCCGCTGTCATGTGCAGGTGGATGGGGCGGGGTCCCCAGTTGTTGGGCGCGGGCAGCGCGTGGCCCGTCGAGGTGGTGCCCCCCTTGCGCGCCCAGAAGTGGTCCCAGGCGACGTTCTGCACAATCCCCTTCTCGATGAGCGGGAGGCGCTGGCGGGTCACACCCTCGAAATCAATGGGCATGGGCAGGGTTCCTTCCGCCATACCATCGTCCACAAGGGTAACCTTCTCCCCGGTCACCTTCTCGCCCATGCGCCCCGTGGCAAAGCTGCGCTTCTCCACGAGTGCGGCCCCGTTCAGGCCGAGCGTGGCCAGGAAGGCCACCATGTCGGCCACGGCGTAGCTGTCCAGCACGACATCCAGCTTGCCCGGCTCCAGCTCCATCGGATTCTGGCTGGCAACCGCTGTGCGGATGGCCTCGCCCCCAAGGGCCTCGATGTCCAGGCAGTTGATATCGGTGTGGGTCGCGCTGGCGTAGCCGCTCCCTGTCCCGCCCTCGCCCATCGCCACCGTGACAAAGTTCGCCTGGGTCCACGGGTAGTAAACAAAGAGATCCTTGGTATTGGCAACGACCAGTTCGTGCGCGGCGGTGCTGAGCGCGCCACTGGCGATGCAGTGGGCCTGGTGCGCGGGACGGGTGACGCGCTCCACCGCCTCGGCGCGGATACGCGGGCTGGCGCTGGCCGTGGCATGGGCAAAGCCATTCACATCGGTGGGCGGCGCACCAGGCTCGGGCAAGCCTGGCCATTCCTCGTTCTCTGGCTGCGCCTGGGCCAGGCGAATCGCGTTGTCGATGAGCAGCCGCAACGCGTCGTTATGCAGGGAGTTGGATGTTGCCAAGCCAACGCGACTACCCAACGCCACACGCACACGCACCTCCACGTTGGTCTCGGCCACGTTCTGGTGAACCTCGTTGTTGGCAAAGCGCGTCAGTTGCTCGTCGCTAACGATGAGCACCACTTCCGTCTCATCTGCGGGCGACATGGAGAGGACATACTCCGCCCGCTCTCGAAGCTGCTCGATTCCCTGCATAGCGGTTCCTCCAAATTGTCATGTAAAGCGTTGGAGCGTTGGAGCGTTGGAGCGGTAGAACAGAGAAGCAAGGAAGAGCAAAAGCCGTTGTTCCACCGCTCTCTCGCTCCAACGCTCCAACGCTTTATGGCTCTCCGCTCCTCCACGCCGGTACCTTGCTACTCGTCTCGCCCCTCCCGCTCTTGGCCTCGGCGGGGGCATCCGCGACGACCCCTTCCACGTACCAGTCCATCGAGAGCAGCTCTTCGTCCGTCAGGCACTTGCCTTCTTCCACCACGAGCACATCCGTGTTGGAGCGAATCGGCCCGCAGAAGATGTCACTCTTGCCCGCTCGAATCTCCGCCTCCTGCTTCCGGACCAAGCTCTGGGTACGTGCGTCCACCAGAAAGCTGAAGGGAGCCAGTCCCACAATATCGCTGCCATAGTAGGATTCGCTCTGGTAGGTATTGTCCAGAACCTGTTGGACGATCTCAACATATTTCGCTCCCCAGTTCCAGACCGGGCTCGTCAGGACACTCTCGCCAGCGAAGCGGCTCATGTCGGAATCGTAGCCAATTGAGAAGGCTCCCTCCGCGCGCGCCGTGAGCGAGGTGGCGCGGCTATCCTGGTGTTGCGCGAGCACGTCAGCACCCTGGTCTAGCAAGGCTTGTGCCGCCTGCTCTTCCACAGCAGGATCAAACCAGGTGTAGGTGTAGAGTACATGCACCTCGGCCTCTGGCTGGACGCTTCGTACCCCCAGCGTGAAGGCATTGATACCCCGCACCACCTCGGGAATATCGAAGGCCGCCACGTAGCCCAGGTGGTTTTCCTTCGTGGCCTCTCCTGCCACGATGCCGCTCAGGTAGCGCGGAATCTCCATGCGTCCAAAGACAGTACTCACATTCGGTGCCGTCTTGTAGCCGGAGATATGAACGAACCAGGTGTTGGGAAATTCCTTCGCCACCTCTATCGTCGGGTCCATCAGGCCGAAGGAGGTGGTGAAAATCAGATGGTAGTTCTGCGCAGCGAGGTCGCGAATCATCACCGCCGCTTCTTCTGTCTCCGGCACATTCTCAATGAAGGTGGTCTCGACGCGGCTCCCGAAGGCTTTCTCGATGGCAAGGCGTCCCTCGTTGTGAGCCCAGGTCCAGCCCAGGTCGCCAATGGGAGAAATATAGACAAAAGC
>JACCSL010000725.1 GCA_013812995.1 Ardenticatenales bacterium
TACCATCTCTTCGATGTAGATCGACTCCCCTTCCGCATCGGCCAGGGCCGGGTAGGTGATCTCAAAGTAATCGGGATAGACCGTGTACGAGAAGAGCGAGTCGGGCGGGAAGTGCGCGAGGTTTGCCTCCAGCGTGAGGCGGTTCGGGGTTCCATCCAACCAGGTGGCGGGCAGGGTGGCACTGATGACCTTCTCGCGTACTCCGTCCCACTGATACTGACCGACTTCATGGCTATTCAGGCGAAGGGCGATTGAATGATCGGGCCTGGGGGCAAGATTATGCGTTCCATGCACAACCGCGTGAAGCTCAATGGTACCTACGAGGGTGGGGTCATCGAGCGTCAGGTTGTACTTTTGGGTGGCAAGCGTGCTGGTGGGTGGCTGGGAATTATTAACGCTCAGTGGCGCACCAAACCATCTGTCCCCCGTCTCAGGCCGGGGAAAGCGGCTCATGTAGCGTTGATTTACCTCAATGTGAAGCGTCTGGGTAATCTGCTCAACCACCGTTCCCTGCCGGGGCGCGCTCCGCGCGCGAATTAGAGCGCTCGGGGTGCCTCCGTAGGTGAACCAATAGACATTGCGCGTCAGGTAGCGACCCTCATAGGGTTCTGCATAAAAGAGCACCGCTTCCCCAGACTCAAACGTGCTGTCGCCATCGCCGATCCGTTGGATATCCACGGGTTGCCCGAGGTAGCTGACAGCGAAGGTGGCCGGGTCAAGCGTTCCGACGGCCACCCCCGCCGCCTGCAACTCGCCGTAGCTCAATCGGTAGATGCCACGCTCGCCGGTGTAGATACGCAACGCGCCCTCGACGCTCCCAGCGAACGCCGCCGTCCCACCCGCAGGCTTGAGGGCGTGCGCCTCTGTGCCACTCTGCACACGAATCGTGATTCGGAGGTCGGGGTGGTATAGGAGCCTTCCCGTCACGGGATTATATTGAAAGGGAAAGGCGCGCACGACCAGGAGCCGTTGACCACGCTGCCACTGCTCCTTGCCAGCGGTAACGGGCTGGGGGGGATAGAGGGCATCCGCGCCATAGATCGCCGGGTCGGGTTGATCCAGAAGCGGAATCGCGTCGGGTAGAGAGTGTGTCAGCTCAGCGGAGATGGCCTGCTGATCAGGGACAGGAACGGCAGGCAGCGAGGTTGGAGCCTTCAGTTCTTGCGCGCCTTCCGAGGTATAACTCACCTCCCAAGAGCCCGTCGGGGGCAGCGTCACCACCCGGCTCCAGACAGGGAGCGCCGGAGACCCAGCCACATTGTTCAGGGCATAACCCGGCACGCGGATTCCTTGTGCATCCATCTGGTACTCGGTGGTTTGAACGCGCAGCGGAATCTCGGCGACAAGGTCGGTCGCCTCAAGGGCGGTTGCGCCAACTGTAGACTGCCGATTCCCTACTGCGGTGACGACTGCGCCGATCAAGGTGAGTAGCAGGAGCAGGCAGCGATAGATATGCCGCTCTCGCCTCTTTTTCTGTATCAAGATACACCTCCCTATCAGAACAACAACCCGCTTGATTCCTCCCTGAGGAGTGGGGGCTAATTTTATGGGTTGGCAGGGAAAACAACAAAGGACAAACACACTCTGTGCTTGTCCTCTAATGTTGCATGCCAGAAGGCATGGTAGATTACCATCCTAAGCAGGTTACGCTTGGCTGCTTAGCAATGAGAGCAATCCCGAGCAGCGGTCAGGGAAACGAGCCCATCAACCCGCCCATGAAGGGAGGATTAATCTCACCGATGGGGTTTGGCTCCTCGACACCCCCCTGCGCCTCGGCCACCAGGGAGCGCTCAATTACGATGGCGGGTTTCTCCCAGAGCTTTTTGGTGGGGTGCGAGATGCTCACGTCTTCATTGCGATCTGCTTTAGCTGTCATTGTGCCTCCTGCTGGGCGAAAGAAGTTAAACGCGAAGGGTGATTATCGCCAGGTAAGCAAATTTTTGCTCACCAATTCCTCTACAAACGTTTCCACGCTGGCAGTTGCCTGGTCAACATCCACATGAAACTCGTCCACGAGAACGACAGCAATTTGGTCCAGGGTACGTGTCCCATCAGCCAGCTCCCAGATGCGGGAACCCACGGGATTCAACATACGGACAATGTTTTTGGTCGGGTCGATCAGCACGGCCTCATCGCTGAAGACGCGCGCGGCGATCTGGGGATGATGGGTGGGTTTATGAGTCATCGGTGCTCCTGATCATCCTTTCCTGTCCAAGAGCCAAAAATTCCCATAGCTCAAGGGTTGGTCGAAACCCCAGGCGGTAGATGGGAACCTCTTTGATAATTCGATCCGCCATCGCCAGCCAGGCAGTGGCGCTGGCCGCACGCTCCGTTGCCACCTTCTCACTGGTGAGCAGTTCCATGACCGCAGCGGCAGGCGGAAGGGCGGTCAGGGTAAAGTCTGGGGCGTGGACCAGCGAGTAGAGCCCCAGCAAAGGTACCTGTTGGTAAGGAATGCGACAGATGTCCTCCAAAGGCGTTCCAAATCCCCAGAATGGGGTGCTAGCAAGTTCAGCTCCAGAGGGGGTGAGGCGAATAATTACATTCTCGTCGGTGAGAACCTGCCCGCGTGCCCGCGCCAACCGCGACACCGTGCTCTTCCCGCGCCCGGAAGCGCCGAAGAACACATAGCCCTTGCCATTGATAACGATGCCCGCACCATGCAGCAGCAGCGCATTGTGATAGCGTGGCAACTCCTGCATACAGACGAACGCCATCACACGCTCGACGGCGGAATGGGCCAGGGCATCGGAGGGGGTGCTGACCACCGCCTCCCGCGTGTCCAGATCAATCCAGCCCGTATGGCCCGCAATCTCGAAGTGTGTTCGTGCCCCCTTATGGTGGATCCAGGGCTCGTTTTCGATTTTCAAACTCGGGTCATACGTGAGTGTTACCTGCCAGATAGCAGCCCTATCTGTCAAAAATGGCTCATATCTGCTTTGAAGTAACGTTTTTAAATGAGCAGCGGGAAGATTCAAGTCAAAGATGATGTCGCCGATATTGATGCGAAGTCGTTCAGCCATGAAGAAGACCTGATATTCTACGTTGTACGATACGTGCAACCCGGCCTACATGATACCGAAAGAGCCAGAACATGGCAAGCACCCTGGCGGTTCGGCCCGGCCAATATTCACGGTCGGCCTCGTAGGCGCGCGCGGCAATGCCAAGTACCTGCTCCCGATCAATCGGGGGGTCGGGAAGGCTTCGTCCATCCCCCTGGGTGATCCATTGCCCGTTGGTGCGGCGCACCAGCCGATGAACCACCAGGCTATCCCGCCTGGCAAAGACAACGAGGGCTCCCAATGCAATTGGCTCCGTCGCCGGGACAATCTCGATGGTTGTGCCGGGCCGAAGCGTGGGAACCATGCTGGTTCCCTGGACGGTCCAGCGAAAGGTTCCCTCGCGCTGCAAGGTGTCTTGTAAAAGAGCAAACCAGGGTGGAAGCGCCATATCATCCTACCTGTCAGACATTTTAACTATAAAACAGTATAAGGTCAATACAAATTTGTACTAAATTTTGTATCTCCTATGACCTCAATCGCCGCTTGCGCGCCCATATCTGCAAAATCAGCCAGAGAAAAGCTGGATTTCCAAGCAGGTAGCGCCGCCAGAGGCGACGGGGCTCGTACCAGAGCCGGGCCAGCCACTCGCCGCCGTGCTCGGTCATCCAGGCTGGGCCACGCCGCACCTCTCCTGCCATGTAGTCGAAGAGGGCACCGACGCTAATCACGATAGTCGCCGGATGGCGCAGGTGATTCGCCACCATCCACGCTTCCTGGCGCGGCATCCCCATGCCCACGAGCAGGATATGCGGTGCCGCCACGCATATTTGCTCAAGAACTGCCTCATTCTCCGGGCCGCTCAGGTCGAAGTGACCATGATGGGTCGATATCTCCAGCGTCGGAAAGCGCACGCGTAGCGTGTCGGCAGCGCACGCGGCCACGCCAGGGCGTGCGCCCAGGAAAAAGAGTCGGTAGCGATGCTCGGTGCAGAGCGCGGCCAGGCGGGCAATCCAGTCCGGGGGCGTGAACCGCTCCGGCAGCCGACAGCCCAGCAGCGCCGCGCCCAGCCGGACGCCATATCCATCGCAAAAAACCACATCGGCGCGATTGAGGTGCTCGCGAAAGGCGGGCTGGACCTGCGCGAGGTTGATGGCATGGGCATTGACGTACATGACCGTTCCCCGCTCCCCCGCCGCGATCCTCTCGGCGAGCCACTGGAGCAGCGCTGCCAGAGAGAGCGGATGAACCTTGATTCCGGCGATGTCGCAGGGCGTGGGAAGTGGCAGGGGCATGCGCTGAGGGCTCACTGAGGAAGAGAAGCCACGTCCGGCTCGCTGCTCGGCGGCAGGGCCAATCCCAGCGTCCAGAACAGAATAAGCCCGATGAGGGTTGGCAGGAGAACGAGGGCATGCAGCAGAATTCCAAAGCTGAGCGCCGCGCTGCTCTCCACGGCGAAGAGCGCGAGGGTGAGCACACAGAGATACTCAAAGATGCCGATGGTGCCGGGCACGGAGGGAATCGTGATACCAAGCTGTAGCACGAGCAGGACGAAGAGTGCACTCACCGGGGAACCGTCCAGGTGGAGCGACTGGAGGACAAAATAATTGGTGAGAATTGCCATCATCCAGATCAGACTCGACCACAGCGCGATTTTCAGCGTATCATCTCGCCGCCGCAGGATATCCAGACTGGAGAGCGCGCCCCGGAGCCCCTGCTCCCCGGCCGCACGCAGAGAAGCAGGCAGCCAGCGTTCGGCTGCCTGGAGGCCAACGCGGTTGCCACCAAAATAAAGCGCCAGCAGCAGGCAAGCCAGAACGGCGAAGGAGAGTAGAAACATGGAGGGAAGCTGTGCTTGAACCCAGGATGGAAGCGGTATCCAGAGGAGCAGCAGCAGGAAAAGCAATGCGTAGCAGAGCAAATCCGAGGCTTTTTCCAGGATAATCGTTCCCATCGTGAAGCTCCGCCCCGGCCCTCGGCTGCCAATGAGGTGCGCCCTAGTCAGGTCTCCGACCCGAATCGGGAGCAGGGTATTCAGCATCTGACCAATCAGGAGCACGCTCAGCGTCTGGCCGAAGGGAATCTGCTTGCCGGCAGGCCCCAACAACACTCTCCAGCGCGCGGCCTTCCCCAGGACATTCACGAGGACCGTAAGCAGCGCCACCAGCACCGCGCCACGTTCCGCTTGGACGAGCAAGCGCCCCACCACCTGGAGGTCCACCTCGCGCACCAGGATATAGAGCGTCAGGAGCGTCAGCGCCGTGCCTACCCCTAGTCGCAAATAGGGAGAAGCGAGATATCGTTTCAACGTCGTTAGCGTTGTCATGCCCGGCCCATCGCTTTGCGAAGCATAGAACCAAGCACCATGACGAGCAGAGCTGCCCAGCCAACCCGCTCCGGCCAGGAAGGGCTGAGGG
>JACCSL010000736.1 GCA_013812995.1 Ardenticatenales bacterium
GGAACTCATCCGACCCGATGCGGCTGGCCTCGGTGGGTAGGTCGTCGAAAAACGGCTCCTCACCAAAGCCGAAGTCGCGCGCGATCTGTCGCATCCCATCCGGCCCCAGCCGCAACCCCAACTGGGCAAAGGTGACATTGCTGGAGAAGGCCAGCGCATGGCCCAGGTCATAGGGTGCATTGCGAACGGGCAGATCAGAGCCGTCGCGAATCGGGAAAGATTCCACGACGAAGATGCCATTCTCATTCTGAAAGCGCTCCGTCAGCGAGGTCTTTCCCTGTGCCAGCGCCCCCGCCATCGTGACAACCTTGAAGACAGAGCCGGGTGTGTAGAGGCCGCGTGTCGCCCGGTTTAAGCGTGGCTGGCTGGGATCGACCTCAATGGCCTCGGCATTTTCGTCATAGGTGTTGGGGTCATAGATGGGGTGAGATGCCATGGCCAGGATCGCCCCATCACGCGGGTCCATCACGATGACGGCACCCGCGCGATTCCCCAGCAGGTTGTCCGCCGCCTGTTGAAGCGCCGGGCGAATCGTAGTTACCACATCCGCCCCGACGACCTGCTCGTGCAGAATCTCGTCAAAGGCATCAAGCCCTTGCTGCCCCTGAGCACCCCGCAGGTAATCGTCATGGCTCTCCTCCAGTCCGATCTGGAAATAGCGCAGGGTTCGACTGCCGGTGATGTGGACCAGGGGGGGATAAGGGTAGACGCGCTCCCCTCTCCCTTCCGCGTCGAATCGTGTCTCAGCAAGGATACTGCCATCGGCTGCCAGGATGCGGCCCCGATCAATCGACGTCTCTTCTTCAAACTGGCGCTGGAAATCCACCTCCTCGTAGAGACTCTCGGCGCGTACGACGCTCCAGTAGCCCGCGCCGATGCCCACCAGGGCGAAGCAGACAATGATCAACGTAGCCAGCCGCTGAAAGGGCTGGTCTGGTAGTTTGTATCGCATTCTAGACAGGCTCCAGATTTCGATCCCGGCTGATACGCAGCACCATGCCCAGCAGCGCGTAACTTGTCATAAGACTCGTACCTCCATAAGAGATGAAGGGCAGCGTGATGCCCGTCAGCGGCACCAGCTTCAGCGAGCCCGCCATGATAATCAGCGCCTGCATACAGAGCAGTGCCGTGAGCCCCGCTGCCACGAGCTGCTCGAAGCTGTCCGGCGCGCGCATCGCCACATAGAAGCCGCGCAGCAGGAAGATGAGATAGAGGCCGATGACGGCCAGGATGCCGGCGAGCCCCCATTCCTCGCCGATGGCGGCCAGAATAAAGTCCGAGTGAACGACGGGCACGAAGCCGGGAAAGCCCTGCCCCAGCCCCTGCCCGAACACGCCACCATGTGCCACCGCGAGCAGCGCCTGAATCAACTGGTATCCCGCGCCCTGGTTAAAGGACCAGGGATCAAGCCAGACCTCGAAGCGCGTCGCCACGTAGGAGAGAGCCTGGTAGGCGACAAAGGCTCCCAGCATGAAGAAACCGAGGCTCAAGGCCACATAGTCTATGCGCTGTGTTGCCAGGTAGGCCAGCACGAGGAAGATGGTGAAGAAGAGCAGCGCCGCGCCCAGGTCTCTCTGCAAAATCAGGAGCAACATGGAGATGCCCCACATGCCCAGCAGCGGGATAAACACCCAGAGCCAGCGCCGGTCCTGGAAGGGGTGCGTGAGACGCACCGTGGCGAACTTCTCGCGGTGAAAGTCCAGGAAGCCCGCCAGGAAGAGCACCAGGAGCAGCTTCAGTGGCTCCGAGGGCTGGATGCCAAAGCGGTCTGTGATGGCAAGCACCGAGCGCCCTGGTCCCTCGCCCACGAAGGAGAGCACAAGGCCCACCGTCAGCAGCAGGATGCCGGGCAGAATCAGAGTGTAGCGGTAGCGCTCGGCGTAGCGCGGTCCCTCGTTCCACAGCGTCAGCGCCAGGCAGACGAGCATCCCGATAATCATAGAACTGGTCTGGCGCACGGTGAAGTTGCTCGCCAACCGCTCGATCATCACCAATCCCATCCCGTTCATCATCAGGGTGATGGGCAGGAGCATCTCATCGGCGTCGGGGGCCTTCCAGCAGAGAATCAGGTGCATCACCAGCGCGGCCACGCCCAGCACGATGGCGGGCCAGTAGCGCTCGACATCGACCCGCCCCTCCAACTGCTGGAGCACGTAGAAGCCCAGCGCGGTCAGGGCGACGGGGAAGAGCAGGAGGAAAAACTCCCTTGCTCGCCAGCGGAATCCCACCGCCAACGTCCCTGCGGTGGGCTCGGGGTTTTGTAGCTTTGCAGTGGCGGTCATGAGGCTCCCGGAAAATACTTGTCCAGTAGAATGCCCAGCCGCTCCCGCGTCTCTCTGGGGAAGAGGGCCGGATTCGTCAACACAGCATCTTTTATGCCGTCCCAGCAGGGGCTTTCTTTGTCAGCCAGCAGCGGCACTGCCTGTTGAATCGCTGCCTTGGCGTGGCCCACATTTTTCATCAGCGTGGCGATGACCTTCTCCAGCGTCACCGGCTCCTCGGCCTCGTGCCAGACATCGTAATCCGTCACATGCGCCATGATCGCGTAGCTCAACTCCGCCTCGCGTGCCAGCTGCGCCTCCGGCACCGCCGTCATGCCGATGAGGTCCATGCCCCACTTTCGATAGACGCGCGACTCCGTCTTGGTGCTGAAGCGCGGCCCCTCAATCACGATGAAATCTCCGCCCCGGTGAACCGTCGCGCCCGTGGCCTCGACTGCCTCGTACAGCACCTCGGAGAGCACCGGGCAGAAGGGGTCCGCCAGCGAGAGGTGTGCCACGATACCCCCGCCGAAGAATGAGAGCGCCCGCTCCTTCGTGTGATCGAAAAGCCCATCGGGGATGATAATGTGGCCGGGGGCATACTCCTCGCGCAGGCTGCCACACGCGCAGACGCCGATGACCCAGCGGCACCCCAGCGCCTTGAGTCCGTAGATGTTGGCGCGACTATTTACCTCGCTCGGGGCGATGCGGTGGCCGCGCCCGTGGCGTGGCAGGAAGGCAATGCGCTGCCCATGCAGCGTCCCGACGATGAACACATCGCTGGGGTCGCCGAAGGGCGTAGAGAGCCATACTTCTTCGATGTCGCTCAGCCCCTCCATCTCGTACAGCCCACTGCCGCCAATCACGCCGATGGCTACCGGTTCTGCTTTCATAGAATTTTTGCTCCTAGTATAGTCTCCGCGCGGCGATTGTAGCCGACGCTCAGGCAGGCGGCAAAGCGCCTGGCAACCTTTTTGCTTCTTACGCGTAAGATTCCACAGAACCACGCTGTACCACTGAAAGGACATAGTTCCATGAATATTATCTGGTGGATTATCATCGGAGGCATCGCCGGCTGGATGGCCAGCAAGGTGATGGACACAGGTGACCGACAGGGCTGTCTCTTCGACATCATCCTGGGTATCCTCGGTGGGATGCTCGGTGGGTGGCTATTGACCAACCTTGGCCTAGGGATGCAGCAGGATTTCTGGGGGAGCCTCTTCACGGCGTTCCTGGGAGCCGTTCTTCTGCTCTTTATCAGGAAGCAGTTCTTCGGCAGGCGGAGATAGTCAGGGTAAAAACACAGGAACCGGGCCATCTGGCCCGGTTTTTTGTTGGGATTTTCGCGAGATGCCAAATGCACGGGGCCATGATATGATGGCCCGAACTCACCTTACTTTTGGAGGGCCATATTAATGAAATTACCCCGCTCGAGCGGCATCTTGTTGCACCCTACCTCGCTCCCTGGCCGATATGGCATCGGCGATCTGGGAGAGTCGGCCTATCGCTTCGTGGATTTTCTCGTCGAGTGCGGGCAGCGCTGGTGGCAGATCATGCCCCTTGGCCCGACGGGCTACGGCGACTCGCCCTATCAGAGCTTCTCGGCCTTCGCGGGCAACCCCATGCTCCTGAGCCTGGAATGGATGGTCAGTGATGGCCTCCTCCCCGCCGACGCGCTGGACGATGCACCGGCGTTTTCCCAGGATCGCGTGGATTATGGCGAGGTCCAGCGCTGGAAGATGGCGCTGCTGGGGGATGTCTTCGCCCACTTCGCCGAGCGCGCCAGCGATGCCGAGAAGGGGCAGTTCTGGCACTTCATCGACACGAACCGGGGCTGGCTCAATGATTTCGCGCTCTTCATGGCGCTCAAGGAGCACTTCAACGCGTCCTGGAACGAGTGGCCGGAGGATATCCGCCGCCGCGACACCAACGCGCTTCAGCACTGGTACCAGCAGTTGGAACCCGAGGTGGGCCGCCATCGTCTGCTGCAATTTCTCTTCTGGCGACAGTGGCAGGAACTCAAACGCTACGCCAACGAGCGACAGGTCGGCATCATCGGCGATATTCCCATCTTCGTGGCCTATGACAGCGCCGATGTCTGGGCCTTCCCCGATCTGTTCCACCTGGACGAGCAGGGCAATCCCACCGTTGTGGCCGGGGTTCCCCCCGATTATTTCTCCGCGACGGGGCAGCGCTGGGGCAACCCGCTCTACCGCTGGGACCGTTTGGCCGAGCGCGGTTTTGATTGGTGGGTGGGTCGGCTCGCCACTGCCTTCGCCTCCGTCGATGTTGTCCGCCTCGATCACTTCCGCGCCTTCGAGGCGTACTGGGAGATTCCTGCCAGCGAGCCCACCGCCGAGAATGGGCGCTGGGTCAAGGCTCAGGGGGCCGATCTCTTCCGCGCGGTTCGCCACCACCTGGGCGAGCGACCCATCATCGCCGAGAATCTGGGCGTCATCACCAAGGAGGTCGAGGCGCTGCGCAAGGAGTTCGAGTTCCCCGGAATGCGCGTGCTCCAATTTGCCTTCGACGAGGACCCCAAGAATATCCACCTGCCGCACAACTACCGCGTGAACACCGTGGTCTACACGGGGACGCACGACAACGATACCACGCTGGGCTGGTGGAACACGCAGAGCGAAGCAGCCCAGTATGAGGTGCTACGCTACTTGGGACGCCACCACCTGCCGCCGCTCCGCATCGTGCCGCAACTGGTGCGCCAGGCCATGCGCTCCATTGCAGCGGTCTCGATCTTCCCGATGCAGGACATTCTCAATCTGGGGAGTGACGCGCGCATGAACACACCGGGGGCCGCTGGCGGGAACTGGGCCTGGCGCTTCCAGCACCAGCAGCTCACCGGCCACCTGAGCCGCTGGCTCTACGAGATGACCAAGCTCTACGGACGCCTGCCCACGCAGAAGGTAGATCCCACCTCGTAGCAGCGCGCGTCTCTTTACAGCAAACACTTTATGCGGATTGCCTGACAGCCTGGGCAATCCGCATTTCATACCGTTTGCTATCATGACGAGGAGAGTCATCTGTGAATTGGAAGGGTGGTTGGCTTTGGTGGTTTCTCCTTCTTTTATCAGTGTTAGTCGGCTCTGTTTGGGTTTTAGCAAACACTGAATTTACCACGAAGAGTCACCATATTGAACTCTTTGCGAATGCTATGTCCCTAACAACTCTCTTCACTATCATCTGCGCGCTTGATAACCTGAAGGAGCGGTTTGCGCGTGCTTTGGCTTCATTGATATATTGGTTTTCGTTCTTCAGTCTCTATGGTAGCTACCAGGATAGACCTTGGTTCGCCCAGAAACCAGCTGGGGGATGCGATGGCCCCAGCTATGGTTGGTACACCTTTGAGAACCCTCCTATGTACGATATGTTATTGACCGTGTGGCTTTTTGCAGTCGTCATAGGCATTGCGGGCTTTTTGCTTTTGTGGGCAGCCTTCAGACTTGGGAAATTTGTTCTCGCTCGCTTTCCTTCTTGACTTTTGACCTTTGACTTTTGACCTTTGACTTTTGCCTTTCCGTTCACCCTCCAGGAGCCCCACCCATGACCCATCCCCTTGAGGAAGGTATCCTCTACACCGACTTCTACCAGCTGACGATGGCGCAGGTCTACTTCGAGATGGGATTGCACGAGCGCGAGGCGCGCTTCGAGCACTTCTTTCGCAGCTACCCCAACTACGGCGCGCACCAGGCCGGGTACTGCGTGATGGCCGGGCTTCAGCCCCTCGTGGAATGGATGCAGCGCGTTCGCTTTGGCGAGGCCGAGATCGCTGCGCTGCGTGCCCAGCGCAGCCCCGATGACAATGCCCTCTTCCAGGAGGATTTTCTGGCGTGGCTAGCCGAGCATGGCGATTTTAGCAAAATCACGCTGGAGGCGGTGCCCGAGGGGCGTGTGGTCCATCCGCACATTCCCCTGAGCGTGGTCACGGGGCCGCTGGCGATGGCGCAGATTCTGGAAACGGCGCTGCTCAATCAACTCAACTTTGGCACGCTCATCGCCACCAAGGCGGCGCGGGTCCGCGAGAGCGCGGGCGAGGCGACTGTCATGGAGTTTGGGCTGCGGCGCGCTCAGGGCTTTGCCGCGAACGGGGCCACGCGCGCGGCGCTAATCGGCGGCGCGGATTTCACCTCGAACACCGGAGCCTCGATCCGACTGGGCCTGCCGCCACGGGGCACCCACGCCCATGCGTTGGTCCAAGCCACAATGGCGATGGGCATGAGCGAGCTAGATGCCTTCCGCCAGTACGCGACCCGCTACCCCGACTCCACGGTGCTGCTCGTGGATACGGTTGACACACTGCGTAGCGGGGTGCCCAACGCCATTACCATCTTTCAGGAGTTGCAGGCCCAGGGCCACAAGCCCGTGGGCATTCGGTTAGATTCCGGTGACCTCGCCTATCTTTCCATGCAGAGCGCGCGCCTTCTGGACGAGGCTGGCTTCCCCGAGGCATCCATCGTGCTCTCGAATGACCTGGATGAGTTGATTATCTGGCAGATCGAGTCGCAGATTCGCCAGGAAGCGGCCCGCATGGGGGTCGAGGCTGAGTCTGTGATTCGGCGGCTGGTGTTTGGCGTTGGGACGAAGCTCGTCACCTCTGAGGGCGATGGGGCGCTGGGCGGCGTCTACAAGCTCGTGGCGCTGCGGGATGCGGAGGGTCACTGGCAGCCCGCCATCAAGATTTCGGAGAGTGCGGAGAAGACGCCGACGCCCGGCGTCAAGCGTGCCTATCGTCTCTATGACGAGCGGGGCGTCGCCACGGCGGACCTGCTCGCTCTGGCGGACGAAAAGCTACAGGAGCAGGAGATGCTGGAGCTGCGCCACCCCTTCGGGCAGCGTCGCCGCGTGGTACGGCGCGAGGGAATCACTCTGGAGCCCCTCCACCAGACGATTCTGGAGCGCGGCGTGCTGCGCGAGGAATTCCCCTCGCTGGGGGCGCTGCGCGCACGCCGCCGCGCCGACATCGCGCGGCTGGACCCAGGTGTGCGCCGCCTCATCAACCCGCACATCTATCACATTTCCCTGACGCCGTCGCTCTGGACGCTCAAGCAGCAGCTCATCGAGCAGGCACGCGCGGGCAGCCGCTGAGGGAACCATTGTTCGTGGCAGCGAAAATCGTTGACAACTTCGGCCTGGCAACATACAATCTACCCGTGTGGCGTTCCCTCCTTCGAACACAGGGACAATGTCTCGTGAGTGATACTTCTTCCAACCTAGTGCCAGCGGTAGACCGGGCGATCCAGATTCTCTTCACCTTTCATCAAGGCGACGAGAGTTATGGCGTCTCAGACCTGAGCCGGATGTTGGATCTGAACAAAAGTACCGTCTTCGACATTCTCAACACCCTCACGCATCACAACCTGCTAGAGCGGGAGGAAGAAACAAAGAAATACCGTCTGGGGCCGGCGCTCTTTCACCTTGGCAATCTGGTTGGGGCGCGGTTGACACTGCGAGCCATCGTTCAACCCTTTCTGGTGGAAGTGCTGAAGGAGTTCGGCTCGACGACAATCCTCGCCCGGCTCGCTTCCAATGGTCGCGTGCTGATTGTGGATAGCGCGGAGCCGGAAGTCCCTCTCAAACTCTCCGTGACGCCGGGCACACGGCTGGAGTCGGGCGAGAGTGTCTTTGCGCGCCTCTTCCGGGCCGCCACCTCCGATGGGGATGCGGAGACTCTCGCTGTGCGCTCCAGGGGCTATGTCACGGACGATCAGGAGAGCGTGGCCGGGGTGCGGGCGGTGGGTGTGCCCCTCAATGACAGGGAGGGGCGGGTGATCGCGACCCTGACCGTGATGGACTTTGTGCGCCGCATGGATGAGACGAAGATTGCCAGGCTCATCGACGCCCTGCCCCATGTTGGGCAGCGTATCTCGGAGCGCCTCGGGGCGCGTAGCTACCCCCAGTGGAATGGTATCTGGACGGATTAAGGAGTATCTCTTGAGCAGTAACCCTCTGTGCTCCCCCCTTGCCACTGCCTCGCCAGCCGAGAGAGAGGCGCAGCAGCTTGCCCGGCTGCGGCCCATGATGGCGCAGCTTCTCCAGAGCAATCCCTTCTATCAGGCCAAACTCGCGGAGGCAGGCATTGCCTCTTTGGAAGGTCTGACCTCGCTGGCCTCCCTTTGCGAGTTGCCCTTCACCACCAAAGAAGAGATTGTCGCCGACCAGATGGGGCACCCTCCCTTCGGCAGCAACCTGACCTTCCCGCTGGAGCAGTACAGCAAGGTACACCAGACCTCTGGCACGATGGGTCTCCCTCTGCGTTGGCTGGACACCGCCGACTCCTGGGCTTGGTGGGGCGAATGCTGGAAGCAGGTTTTCCGCGCCGCCGGAATCGGGGCAGGGGATCGCATCTTTTTCGCCTTCTCCTTCGGTCCCTTCATTGGCTTCTGGAGCGGCTGGGAAGGGGCGGAGCAGGTGGGAGCCCTCGCCATCAGTGGCGGCTCCTATGCGTCCCTTCAGCGCCTTCATCTCCTTCTGGAGCTTCAGGCCACGGTGCTGGTTGGCACACCGAGCTACCTGCTGCATCTGGCCGAGATGGCCCGGCGCGAGGGCCTTGACCTGCGCCAGGGGCACCTCCGTGCGCTGGTCGTCGCGGGGGAGCCGGGCGGCTCCATTCCCAACACGCGCGCTCAACTGGAATCTGTCTGGGGCGCGAAAGTGTATGATCACGCCGGCTCCACCGAGGTTGGGGCCTTTGCGTTCTCCTGTGAGTTCCAGCAGCTCCATCTCAACGAGGCAGAATTCATTGCCGAGGTGTTGCTCTCGGACGGGGACGAGCCCGCCGAGCAGGGTGAACTGGTTCTGACCAATCTGGGGCGCGTGGGCTCACCCCTGCTGCGCTATCGCACGGGCGACCTGGTGCACCTGGTGCGGGCGACCTGTCGATGTGGCTGCGCCTACGCGCGGCTGGCAGGCGGTATTTTGGGGCGGGCCGATGACATGATTATCGTGCGGGGAATCAATGTCTTCCCCAGCGCTATCGAGAATATCGTGCGTGAGCACACCGGGCTCGGTGAGTTCCTGATCGAGGTGTCGCGCCGCGATGAGATCGACACCCTGCGCCTCCTGCTGGAGATGGACGAAGATAGCTCGGCGCGTCTCGCCTTTGATATTAGCCGGACCATCGGCGCGCAACTGATGCTGAATGTGTCTGTCATTCCTGTGACACCTGGCAGCCTGCCGCGCTGGGAAACGAAGGCGCGCCGCGTCCGCGACCTGAGAGAATAAAACGTAAAACGTAAAGGGCTTATAGTCTATTTACGTTTCTGCTTCTGACGGAATTTGTGGTTTGGAAGAGGGGAAGCGAGCCATGCGGAGCCCTCACCCCCACGTCGCTTCGCTCCGTGTCCCCTCTCCCGATTTCGGGAGAGGGGCGGCCGAAGGCCGGGGAGAGGGCCACCGCGCAGAGCCATGACTCAACCACAAATTCCAGCAGAACCAGAAACATAAGCGGCTTGGTCTGTTTACGTTTTACGGCACAACCGTTACCGATTATAGAAACACACTTCCTATGTGGATGACGCTGGCACTTCTCTACAATATGCTCATCGCGCTGTATCACGTTCTGACGCCGCGCGGCGTGGGTCGTTTCCGGGCCCTGCGTGCCCGCTCTGCCCCGGACGCGTCGCAGGCTCCCCGCGTCTCCGTGCTGATTCCCATGCGAGACGAGATTTCCAATGTCCAGCGCTGTCTGGACGCCCTGCTGACGCAGAGCTACCCCGCCGACAAATACGAGATCATCGTGATCGAAGATGGCTCCACCGATGGAACCCGGGAGCTGCTAGAAACCCTCCAACGCACGCGCCCCAGCGGGGCACCCCCCCGGCTGCGCGTGTTGCATACCCCGCCCCTCCAAAAAGGGTGGACCGGCAAGAGCCAGGCGCTCTGGTGGGGCTCGCAGGCGGTCCCGGACAGTGTGGAGTGGCTGCTCTTCGTGGATGGGGATACCTTCCTCGCCCCCGAGGCGCTCGCCAGCGTGATTCGCGAGGCGGAGGCGCGCGGGCTCCACATGCTCTCCCTTCAGCCCTATGAGGAACTGGAAAGCTGGTGGGAGAAAGTTATCGTCCCGACCTCTCTGCTTCAACTTCTCAAGAGTGTTGACCTCGCCGCTGTGAACGATGACCAGCAACCGGGCGCAGCCGTCGCCAGCGGGCAATTCATCCTGGTGCGCCACGATGTCTATGAGGCGGTGGGCACCCATGAGTCCATCCGGGGCGAGATTCTGGAGAGTGTGGCCCTGGCCCGCCGCCTGCGCGAGCGCGGCTATGTCGTTCGCATGGAAAACGGCTTTCGGCTGGTGCGCAGCCGCATGTTCACGGGCTTTCGGGAGTTATGGGAGAGCTACCAGCGTGAGGGGCTCACCCTGTATCAGGGCTCCCTCGTGGCGGTGGCTCTCTCCACGTTGGCAACTGCCCTGCTGGACCTGCTTCCCTTCCTCTGGCCCTGGATCGCGCTTCGACGGGGCCGGGCGCGTAGCCGCTTCTACTCTCTTCTTCTCGCCTCGCTATTGCCTCCCCTGGCCGTGCTTTATCAGCGCATGCTCAGTGCCCGACACTTTGGTATCTCGCGCTGGTATGCCTTTACCCATCCCATCGGTACGGGAGCCACCCTGCTGATGACCTGGACAAGCCTGTTCCGGCTGCTCCATCGGGGCTCCATCAGCTGGAAGGGCCGCGAGTACCTTCCCCCGCGCCTGAAACGGTAGCTGGCATAGTTTCTGCTTTTGAAGCCTTTAGCCAGTTGTTCCATACATTGCGCTAGTGCGCTGGAAGAGCCATCTTTATGAACGGGCGTCATGTCTTCTATCAGACCCTCATCGTGGCCCTGACCCTTGTGGGCCTTTTTGTTCTCTGGCTGTTGGGCGAGACGATCATCGTGCTGCTGGGGGCCATCATCTTTGCCTCCTCCATCCGTCCCCTCGTCAATCGCATGGTGGAGCTGCGCATTCCGGCGGGGGCTGCCATCCTGCTGATCTACATCGTTCTTTTTACGCTGATGGGAGCACTCTTTGCCTTTGCGGTACCGCCTCTCTTCGGGGTGATTTCTAGCCTGCTCCAGGATCAGGTCTTGATCTACCAGGCGGTTGGACTCGCGTATAGCTGGGCGGACCGGCTGGGGTATGAGCAACTCGTGGTGGATGCCTACCCGCGCATCATGGCAGAGTGGGCAACCTTGCCCGAAAGCATCCAGAACACGGTGATGGAGCGCGGCCTGGGCACCCTTCAATCGGTGGGCGTCAGCATCGGACAGTTTTTACTGGGGGTGGTGATGGCCTTCTACTGGCTGACCGCGCGGGATCAAATTCAGGGATTCTTGCTTTCCCTGACGCCTGTCCGCCACCGTGGCCTGCTAGAGATGATTTTCAACGATATGGAGGGTACCCTCGGGGCCTATGTGCGAGGGACAGTTATCTTGATGACTATCATCGGCGTGGCCTCCTTTGTGGGGCTTTTCCTTCTGGGCGTGCCTCATGCCCTCCCGCTGGCGCTGGTGGCCGGTGTCACCGAGGCAATTCCCATGATCGGGCCGATCATTGGTGCCATCCCGGCGGTGTTGATTGCCTTCAGTATTTCTCCAACGGTAGGGTTTCTGACGATCCTGCTCTACGTGGTTATTCAGCAGGTAGAGAACAATGTCCTCGTAC
>JACCSL010000753.1 GCA_013812995.1 Ardenticatenales bacterium
GGCTCGTAAGGTATTGGCGTAATGGAGCACCAAAAGCAAGCTTGCGAAAAGTTCCTGATGTAATATAGGCGAGTAATCCATCCTTTCGCAGAAGTTGAAGTCCTTGATTGAGGAAATAAACATAGAGATCTGCAACGCCGTGATAGGACGCGAATATTTCCGCAAAGTACGGTTTGAGCGGCGCGAGGCGCTCCTGTCGCACGTAGGGCGGGTTGCCGATGACCACATCGAAGCCCGCGTCCGATTTCGGGCTGCCCTGCCGGTCAAAGAACACCTCCGGAAACTCCAACTCCCAGTGGAAAAAGTGATGACCCAGCGCCAGCGCGTCGGCCTCGCGCAGCAGCGCCGCCAGCGCGGGCGGCGCTGCCAGCGCCTTGCCCATCGCCAGTTCCGCCAATGGTTTCCACAGCGCGGGCTCCACGGTGAGGCCCCCGAAGGCCGCAGCCGTCACGAGGTCCGCGAGGCGCTGGTAGCGCTCGGTGAGTTCCTGGCGCAGCCGCTCGTATACCCGTTCCTGCTCCTTCACCTCCTGCACCGTGCGCCCCGCCGACCCCTCGATGAGCCACATCGAATCTACCGCCGTGCTCATGTGGCGTCGAAACGCATCGTCCTCGAACAGCGCGAGCTGCCCCGCCTCCCGCTGCGCCTGGCGCTGGGCCATGCTGCGCTTGCCCGCCATACTGGGGCGATGCTGCTGAAGCTGCGCCACCCGCGCCCCCACCAGCGAGTTGCCCGCGCGCAGGTGATGGTCCAGAAAGGAGAGCGGGCGCGCCTTCGCCACCGTCGTCAGCCAGAGCGAGAGCTTGGCGAGTTCCACCGCCAGCGGGTTGAGGTCCACCCCGTAGATGCAATTCTGTACCACGCGTCGCTTCCAGTGCGCCAGGTCTGGCCCTCTCCCCCGGCCTTCGGCCACCCCCTCCCCCGATTTCAGGGGAGGGGGAAGAGCATCGCTGCTGCTCGGATCAATCCCCAGGTCCACGAGGAAGCGGGCGATGCTCTCCGTGGCTTCCACCAGGAAATGGCCGCTGCCCATCGACGGATCGAGAACATTGACCGCCAGCACCGCCTCGATCTTGGCCCGGTCATCCGTTGCCCCGGCCACGGCCTCGCGCAGCACCGGCCCCAGCGTCTCGTCAATCATATACTTGACGATAAAATCCGGCGTGTAGTACGAGCCCGTCGCCTTCCGCTCCCCCTTCTCATTCACGAGCACAACGCTCTCCCGCTCTCCCGCTCCAACGCTCCTCTGCTCCCCCGCTCCAACGCTCCCTCGCTCCACCGCTCCCCCGCTCCCTCGCTCCCTCGCTCCAACGCTCTCCAGGTGGTACTCCAGCAATCCCTCGTAAATCGTGCCGAGGTGGCGAATCTCCAGGTCCTGGTAATCTACAAACTGCCCATCGACGCGCGCCAGCCGGTCAAGCGCCTGCTGGAGATGCGCGTCCCCCACCGCGTACTCGTTGAGAAACGTGTGGCGCTCCGGCGCGAACAATCCTCCGTTGAAGGTCGAAACATTCAGCGGCGGGCTGCCCTTGTCGATCAATCCAAAGAGGGTACTCAGCCGGGGCCAGAGCGTGGCGCTGTCGGGCAGCAGGTGGTCACCCGTCCGGAATGCCTGCTCCACCTCATTCTTGATGGCGTGCAGGCTGTAGCTGCGTCGGTAACGCTCATTCGCGCGCACGGGCAGCAACTCGCGGCTCTCCGCGTAGAGGATAAAGAGCAGGCGGTAGAGCACAATCAGCGCGTTGTCGTAGATGAGCGTCAGCGTCGGCTCGTCCGCGCGGAGTCCATTCGGCACATAATCCAGGAATCCCTGCGCCAGGTGGCGCAGCGCCTCGTAGACCTGCCCCTTGAGCGTATCGCCCACCCCACGCGCAAAGTCCGTGCTCGCCGCGAGCAGCCGCGCCACCCCCAGCGGGTGATCGTCGAAGGCGCTGCGATGAAAGAAGGCATAGAAATAGAGGAAGGCGTCCACGTCATTGCTCGCCAGCAGCGTGGGGAGGTCCACCTCGTAGAAGCGGTCCAGCTTGTGCGCCGTGTCCCGGTGGTAGAGCCGCCAGAGCCGCCCATTCGTCAGAATCCCCCACGGCACGCCCGCGTGCTGCATGTAGAACGCGATCTGATAGGACGGATTGCGATTGGAAAAGGGGTCCGGCCCCACGCCCTTCAGCGTCACATCCAGCGGTCGCTCCCAGTACTTCGCATCGCCCACCGCGAAGACACCGCTTGCCGCCGCGAGCTGCTCCGTCATCACCTGATTCTTATTCGCCACCAGCGGCTCTGCCGCGCCATAGAACAGATAGTCAGGCCGCTTCGTACCATCCGGCGTACGCAGCGCCACCTGCACCTCGAACGTATGCCCCAGTGCCTGGAGAATCGGCTGCACCAGATCCTTCTCCGTCTGCGCCTCGTTGCTCGTCGGCGTGAACCCTGCCACGATAGCTGCCACGCGCGCCATCGCCGCCCGCGCGGGGCTCGCCAGCATCTGCCACTCCGCGCGGCGCGGCAGAATCACATTCAAATAGTGATCCGAAAACAACTGCTGATTGCGATGATATGGCTCCACCAGAGAAAGCTGAGTCATTGCCAAACCCCCATCTCTAACCGCTTCAGTGCCCCCACTCTACCACCGAATGACGACAGGACCATTGGGCCTATTGTTGGTTACACCTTGGTCACAGTAGAATGGTAAGCTAGGGAACAGCAGACCTCTATCTATGATCCAAAGACGAGGGTACATGACGACTAAATCGAGTCCCAACCGGCCAGTCTCCCCAAAACCAACCAGAACCCCCACCCTCGCACAGCGCCGCGACCTTGAGCCACTCTCTGTGCAACGTGCGCTCGCCGCTCCTCTCTCTGCCTCCCCCGCGCAAATTCTTCAACTTCAACGCCTGATCGGCAACCGCGCCGTCAGTGGGCTGGTGCAACGCGCCCAGGGCGACCGGGCGCAGGCGAAAGGCACCATCCAGTTGCTGCGGGTGCATATTCACGATAGAGGAATAGTCGATACGACCGAGGGGAAGTGGGAACGGAATGTGTCAAATGGATTGAGACAACTGGTTGGATAGATTAGGGAAGATAGATGGAGATAGTTCCAGGTCCTGCACCAAACCGATTGGCTCAGAGGGGAACACAGGTGGATTGATCCAGACGGCG
>JACCSL010000783.1 GCA_013812995.1 Ardenticatenales bacterium
ATATAGGTATTGTTGCCACGGCATTACCTGGCAATACAAGAACATACACCTTCCTTGCAACAGTAGGGGAAGGAAGCGGCACTTTCGACTTTACCTGGAACTTTGGGGATGGTACCACAGCGGTGGGACAAGAGGTGGAGCACCAATATACAAGCAACGGGGTCTACCTGGTTAGCTTGAATGTGAAGGGTGAGCCTTGTCCTGTGACGAGAGAGGCCAGATCGACCACGAACGTTACCGTTACGAATGGTGACTATATGCTCTACCTGCCCCTTCTGAGCAGCGTTACGGCAACGAGGATAACGTCCGCCCCCACAGGTACCCAGCGCTCTTTTGAAGCACCCTCCATTGTTACCAAGGTGCGGGGTGCCACGATCAATGGGCAGAGCACCAGTATTCGATGGTCTCCCAATCATGTGGCTGAGTCGATTCTGGGCTACCGAATCTATCGTACCTCGCGAACCGGACGCGAACCGTTCCAACATGTAGCGACTGTTCCTGCCACCACAACGACCTACCTTGATCAGAGCACAGGCTGTGGGCAGATCTACTATGTAGCAGCATTTAACGTTCTAGGGGAATCCTTACGGGGTGCGGGCGCTTACTTCAGTCCTCCCTGCGATACCGAGTAATAGTCCTTTGAAGATAAGCGGCTAGTACAGAGGCAATAAGATAATGTCAAAGAGAATTTGTTCTCAATATCTCAAACGCGAGGTTCCAATCGGGGTGGTGCTTACCCTTCTTTTAGGGTTGCTGCTGCTCGGTCGAGAGATGCACTGGTTGAACCAAGCCCATGCTTCTGAGGTTGCACACCCCACCGCTAACCTATTAGCTGCCAGCGAGTTGGGTCGTCCTGCTACCGCGCAGAACCCTACTTCGGGTACCTGTCAACTGAATCTGATTCCCATCACCAATGTGACGGTTGGTATCAGTAACCAACCTGCCATCAATGAGCGCGGGGATCGACTTGGTTTCTGGTCCACAGCGAATATCTCGTCTGGGGGCAGTAAGAACCCGGATGGAAATATTGAGATTTTCCTCTCCAAGGTAGGAGGAACCTTTAGTCAGGTTACAAACTCGAAGGGCAGTATTCTTGGGGGGTTCAACCTCTCTCCCTCCATGGATTCCACGGGTACCAAGGTTGTGTTCTTCTCTGACCGAGACCTGGTCCAGGGGAAGAATACCGATAGCAACTTTGAAATCTTCCTGGCCCAGGTTGCGACGAATGGCGCGGTGACTATCACCCAGATCACCGAGACCACGGGCGGTGCCAATATTCTCCCCTCCGTGAGTGAGAAGGGGAATAAAATCGCCTTCATCTCCGATCGTGACCTGACGGGCACCACGAGCAACAACGACAAAAACCTGGAACTCTTCCTGGCTGATGTGACGACTATCAATTCCCCTGTTTTTACCCAGGTGACCCACACAACGGACGGGCTTAACGATCAGCCTGCCATCAGCGCGGACGGCAACAGTATTGCGTTTGTCTCCGATCTTGATCTTACGGGCCAGCAGAGCAATTCGGATGGAAATCTTGAGATTTTCCGTGCTGATGTGACGACGCCCAGCGCCATTACCATGCGTCAGATCACCAGTAGCACCAACCGAACGAACGATAGCCCCTCCATCGATGGGCCGGGGGCCGCGATTACCTTCGTGGCTGACAGCGGCACAGGGGGACGATACCAGGTCTGGCGGGTTAGCAAACTAGACGAGGCGAATAGTATCTCTGAGGTGATCAACGCTACCATCACAGTATCGTCTGACGCGCACCCCAGCATCAGCGATGATGGAACCCGTGTGATTTTTGCTTCGGAGAGCAGCGGCGCGACGAAGAGCCGCCTGTATCTCTATGATAGCATCCTCGGGGGCCTTTTGGTCGATCCCATCACAGGAACAACGGGCGATGCGGAGCAGCCTGCCATCAGTGGCAGCGGTGCGAACATCGTTTTTATCTCGGATCATATTGATGGGCGACGCCAGGTATATCTCGCAGAGTGCCCCTTGGCGGAGGTGTCGATTGAGAAGACTACGACGAAGACGGAGATTTTCGCGGGTGATCGGGTAACCTATACGTTGAAAGTAATGAATGAGGGTCCTTCTACGGCCTTCGATGTGGTCGCATTAGACACCTTGCCTACTAAACTTACCGCAGGGACTCTCAGGGTGGATCATCCAGATTGCTCCTTGTCAGGGTATCAGTTGACCTGCAACTTGGGCGATATGCTCGCAGATGCCGTGGAAACCATCACAGTGAGTGGTGACCTTGGTCCTTTAGAGCGTATAGAGTTGGAAAATACTGCCACGGTCACCTCTAATACCTATGACCGGGACATTACTGACAATACCTCTACCAGCAAGATCCCTATCATCGCCCAAGTGACCCTGGGCATCACCAAGATCGACACACCTGATCCTGTTGTAGCCGGCGAGGCCCTCAAATATACCATCGTGGTGAACAACACGGGGTTCTCTACGGCAAAAACGGTGCAGCTTGTTGACACGCTCGACTCGAATTTCAAGTTTTCGGCCGTCTCGAGTACCCCGGAAGGAAATTGCACCCGTGCAGGTCTCAAGATTACCTGTGAGTGGGCCACTTTGGCTTCCAATGAGTCCGCAACCGTTACCATCAGTGGAACGGTGAATTCCGCCGCCAGAGATCGTATTAGCAACACAGCTAAGGTTACCGCTGAGGAAGACACCACGGGTGTCGAAGCGAGAGCAACGACCAAAATCAACACCCGTACTGCTCTGACCCTCACCAAGACAGACAGCCCTGATCCGGTCATTGCCGGCCAGCCGCTGACCTATACATTGGTTGCCAAGAACAACGGTCCTTCCACAGCGACCTTTATCACGCTGACGGACATCCTGCCTGCCAACTTCAACAGTCCTGTGGCAACGCCTAGCCAGGGAAGCTGTTCTATCTCAGGCACCACTATCTCAGGCACCACTCTCACTTGTGCGTTGGGCATCTTAGACCCCACGAAATCGGCGATCGTTCGTCTGAATGGACAGGTAGCCCCTCTCGCGCGCGGAATCTTGAGCAATACGGCCACGGTGGTCTCGAAGGAGAACGCGACGGGCGTAACTGTCACACAGGATACAGATATCCAGACTCAGGCAGACTTGATTCTGACGAAGACGGATTTCCCGGACCCGGTGATTGCGGGGGAGGATATTAGTTATACCCTGAACATCACCAACAATGGACCCTCCACGGCTGTGGGGGTAAGACTCACCGATACATTCTCGAGCAAATTGACATTTGCGACGGCGACTACCGCTGATGGCACCTGTTCCATCTCAGGGGTGGTGATGACATGTGATCTGGATAACTTGGGTCCAGGATCCCCGGCCACCGTCCTCTTGAGTGGAATCGTCAATGCATCGGCGCGATCAAGTCTGAGCAATACGGCCACGGTCATGGCCACAGATGATGACCCCGATACAAGCACGAATACCGCAACGGTGAGTACCATTATTCAGACCAGCGCCGACCTGGGTATTACCAAGAGTGATACACCCGATCCTGTCATTGCGGGCGAAACGCTGACCTATACGCTCAGTGTTATCAATAATGGATCCTCTACAGCAACGAGCGTTACGGTGGTCGATACGTTGCCGGATGACGTGAACGGTCCGACGATCAGCAGCACGGAGGGGAACTGTGATGTCACGGGTACAACCGCTACCTGTGACACCATTACCTTGCTGCCAGGCGAGCAGGTCACGATTACCATCGCTGGTACCGTGGATATTGGGGCGCGTGGTTCTCTGGTGAACACTGCTACGGTTTCAGGAACGGAGCCGGACCTCGTCAGTAGCAACGACACCGCAACGGCTACCACGATCATCAATACCGAGGTTGATCTACAGATCACCAAGAGCGCTAGCCCGGACCCTGTGACCGCAGGCGAGACACTTACTTATAACCTCACCGTCACCAATGATG
>JACCSL010000787.1 GCA_013812995.1 Ardenticatenales bacterium
GAGCACATCCTGTTCCACGGTGCTCGTCTCAACGGCCAGCACCCGCCCCTCCGCATCGTACAGTGTCCCCGTAATCTCAATGAAGCGCGCTTCCTCTTTGCCAGTCAGCTGGCCCGACAGGGCGTACGCCCCGAAGGTGGGTGTAGAGCCCACCACGTTGCTCACCTCGAAGGCCGTCGTAATGCGGCGCGCGTAAAAGTTCGCGGGCAGGGCGTCGACGGTAGCGCGGAAGGACGCCCACCCGGTGGGTGTCTGGTTGAAGATTACCAGCAGCGGGCTTCGCTCCCCGGCGGGCAGAACCTTGCGCTGCGCGCGCCATGTCTCGTGGCTCAGCGGCGCCCCGGCGCTATCCAGCAGTGCGATGGCCACCTGTACATCCTCGTAGCCCTGCATACTCTCGTTCAAGACTTCCCCAACCAGATAGAGCGACCCCGTGGGGGCCAGATAGAGCGAGCCGTTCTGCACCGAGAGGCCCATGCCCTGCCGCGTGGTGGCAGCGGCGGGCGTTGGCAGCGCGCTGGACTGCGCCGGATTCACCGCCACGGAGCGAGCAATGCCATCCAGGATCGGCGCTGCCTGAGCCCAGGCGGCCTCAGCGGCAATCAGGGTGAGCACCTGGTAGAAGGGCGGGCGAGGCGCGAAGCGTATCTCGAACTGGATCGCCTCTCCCCCCGACTGGCTGACCGTCGTGGCGATGAGAGCGTCTCCCTCCTCCCGATAGGAAAAGATCATCGCGTCGAATTGATTGGAGAAAAAGTTACGCAGATAGCTGTCGGCCAGCGCGGGAAGCTGACTCGGCGCGATGTCGCCCGCAACGTTCAGGAGGTTGACGATCAGGAGGCCATCGACGGTTCCCCCGGCTGGGCTTTGCACCTGGAGAAGCAGTTCGCTCTCCTCGGAATGATCGGTCACGCTCCAACCCGGCGGGTAGCGGAACGCAAGAACCCCGCTGGGCGCAACAAACTGCTCGCTGAGGAGGCGCAGGTCCGGGGTGGCCGAGGGGGGAGGGGCTGTGAAGGGCGCAGCCAGGGTGCTGGTGAGCAGGGCGCCACGGGTGGGTGGGAGGGTTGCCAATGGTGTCGTCAAGGCAGGCTCCGGGGGTGGCGTTTCCCAGGGTAGCCCACAGCCCGCCAGTAGCAGCGTCGTCATCAAGACAGCAAAGAAGCGGTTCAACCAGAACACAGAGCAGGACTCCTTTCTCGTGGCTGGATTATAGGGGGCCACCTTTGCCTCGTCTATCTGGCGATCACGCTCTCTGGGCGCTGCTCAGGCGATGGTATAGAGCGGCACCCCTACCTGGAGTCGATCAGTGTTGGGCTGCGAGGGGTTGGGCCGATAGCTCGGCTGGGCAGGCTCCTCGCGCGGGGCAGAGGTATCTCGCTGACAGCCGGTGAGGGCGATGAACAGCAGGGCAATGACGAAGGGCCGCGTTGACATGATGGAGTCCTCCCGCGTGACAAAAGAAGTTGTCATCCCATAGGCAAGTCCTATGCCAAATGTGCCTGCTTCTGACGGAATTTGTGGTGGAGTCATGGCTCTGCGTGGAGGCCCTCTCCCTGGCCGTCGGCCGCCCCTCTCCCGATGTCGGGAGAGGGGACACGGAGCGAAGCGACGTGGGGGAGAGGGCTCGCATGGCACGCTTCCCGATCTTCCATACCACAACTTCCATCAGAAGCAGAGATGTGTCAACCCCTCTTCTATGTTGCCTCTCCCCGGCTTTCCCCTAAACTCTCCGATTGACAAGTTGCAAGAGACAATGGCACAATGCCCTGAGCCCGTTTCTGCCGTGCGATAATTACTGAAAGTCAGATACAGAGGCCCCTTCAAAATCCATGAGCGAGATAAGCCTCCGAGACTATGCTGATGAGCTAAAGCGCCTGATTGAGCAGGGACAATCCAGGGAAGTGATTCCCCTGGCCCAGTACCTGCTCCGCCGCCATCCCCGTTACCTAGAGGGGTATCGCCTTCTGGGTGAGGCCGCGCTGGTCCAGGGGCACAATCGTGATGCCATCGAGATTTTTCGTCGGGTCCTCAGCGTTGACCCGGAGAATTACTTTGCCCATGCCGGGATTGCCCTCGCTCATAC
>JACCSL010000791.1 GCA_013812995.1 Ardenticatenales bacterium
GTGCCGCTCTACGGCCGAATTGCGGCAGGTGATCCCATCAGCATGCCCCAGGCGGATGTGCCGCCGGAGTCCTATATCGATATCGCACGGGAGCTACTGCGCGCCCCCGCCAATAAGGAACTCTTTGCCCTGCGCGTTCGGGGACAGTCAATGATTGATGCGCTGGTGGACGATGGCGACATTGTGGTGCTGGCTCACCAGGAAACTGCCAACAACGGCGACATGGTTGCCGCCTGGATCGAGAGCCGTGAGGAGTGGACCCTCAAGCGCTTCTACCAGAACAGTGACCGCGTGACGCTGCGCCCCGCCAACCCGATGATGTTTACGGAGCAGGATATCCAGCAGAAATTCACCTTCCCCGCCGAGGATGTCAAGATCAGCGGTAAGGTGTGTCTGGTTCTCCGCCAGATTTGATATTTTTGCAGCCAACAAAAAAGACGGGCCGATTGGCCCGTCTTTTTTGTTTTCCTGCCCTCAACTCTCCAGGTTCCACGCCCGTACCTGATCGAGCAGGTGATGGTCTGTCATGTCCAGACGAATGGGCGTGACCGAGACATAGCCATGATGGACCGCCCAGATGTCGGTTCCTGATGTCTCGATGTCGCCGAGCGGTGCCTCGCCCGTAATCCAGTAGTAGGGCCGCCCTGATGGATCTACGCCTCTGGCAAGGGTGTCCAGATAGTCCCGCCGCCCGAGCCGGGTTACCTGTAGGCCCTTCCAGTCCGTAGCCGGGAGGGAGGGAACGTTGATGTTCAAGAGGCTATGTCGGGGCAATCCCTCCACCAGCACACGCCGCGCGATACGGGCCGCGACCTGAGCGGCATCCTGGAAAGACGCTGTCGGGTCGCGGCTGTCCAGAGAGACGGCCACGGCGGGATAGCCAAAGATAGCGGCCTCGAAGGTCGCGGCGACGGTTCCTGAGTAGGTGATATCCTGCCCCAGATTCGGCCCCTTGTTGATGCCGCTCACCACCAGGTCCAGCGAGCGCTCCAGAAGGCCCATCGCCGCCATCGCCACACAATCGGCGGGCGAGCCACTGGCGGCAAAGGCCCGCACCCCTGCGTGGGGCAACTCGTACGGGTCGGCACGCAGGAAGCGCGCGAGCGTCTTCTGGTGCCCGGAAATCGACCAGTTCCGATCCGGGGCGACAACGGTCACATCCCCGACCTCACTCAGCGCCAGGGCCAGCGCGTGCAGCCCTGGCGAGTCGATCCCATCGTCATTGGTGACGAGAATATGCGGTGCCATGAGGGCTCAATCCTTCCGGATGACCCGGATATTGAGCTTCTCGCTCTGGGTGCGATTTCCGGCGGCATCCACCGCGACGGCCCACAGTTCAAGTTGACGCTCCTCGCCGGGAGTCAGATTGGCATCCTCGGCCACCCAGCGTACGTTGAAGGAGGAGCTGCTGCTCTCGTAGAGTTCGCCGTTGACGTAGAACTCCACACGATCAATTGCGATATTGTCATTGACCTCCGCCTGGATATTCAGCCAGGAATCCCCGCCCAACTCATAGACCTCATTGGGATAGGGATAGCTGATAGAGACAGTGGGTGCCACATTGTCCACGGTGACCTGAGCTAGAGCACGTTGCACACGACCATTGGTATCCAGCACAATGAGCTGGATCGTGTAGAGCCCATCGGCAAAGCGGCGCGTATCCCAGAACTCCAGGGTCTGGTTGTTGCGCGGCTCATAGTGATCCGGGCCAATCTGGGTCCAGGAGGTGGGGTCCAGCCCCTGCCCGACCTGGATTCGATAGAGTTGGAAGTTGTCGATCTGAATGTTCTGGACCGTCCCGGTAGGATTATCCGTGCTGGTGATAACCATCTGTCGGGTAGTCGTGGGAATGTAGGCATTTCCATCAATCGAGGCAGCCCCACTGATGTATCCGTAGGGCGCTGGGCGGCTAATGGAAACAGGGCCGCCAGCGGCGTTGGGACGAGAAGAATCATAGGCGGTGGGGGGGAGTGGGATATCGCTCGCTCGCGCCCAATCCTCTGCCTCGGGGGGAACCATCATATAAACCTGGGTTCTCACCTGGTTGGGCGGGCAGTAGACGGTCGCCAGCCGCCCGCTGGAGCCACAGATTCGGAACCCCTGGAAAAGCGTATCGGGCGTCGTCGGTTGGGTTCCCTCGATAAAGACCTCAGTCTTCACCTCGGGGCAGTTGGGGGTGGGAAGCATCCCGCTCTTGGCACAGATCTGGACCTGAACAATCCCCTCCGGGACCGGGAACGGCTCTACCGGTAACCCCTCATGCAGGGCCATCATCGCCCGCTGCCAGATAGGAGCGGCCACGGAGCCACCAGGGGCCTCCTTGCCCATGTCGCGGTAGTCCGCATTGCCCACCCAGACCCCTGTGACATACTGGGGCGTGAACCCGAGCGTCCAACCGTCGCGGAAATCATTGGTGGTTCCTGTTTTGGCCGCCGCTGGACGATCCGGCAGATTCAACTTGTTGTCCTCCCCGAATGCGGGGATACGGGACTCATTATCGCTCATGACATTCTGCATCAGGTAGGCCAGCTGCGGAGAGAGAATCTGCCGCGTCTCGGGTTGGGTATACTCCGTGATGACCTGGCCGCGCGCATCCTCCACCCGGAGAATAGTGACAGGGTTCAACTCGCGGAATCCGGGACGACGCTCCAGCGGATCCACCTGCTCCCCCGCCATCACCCCATTGTTTGCCAGCACCGAGAAGGCGTAGACATGGTCCAGCAGGGTGATCTCGCCACCGCCCAGCGTCAGGGAGAGCCCAACATCCTCGCGGCGTAGCGTGTTGATGCCCATACGGTGCATCGTATCGATCACGCGGTCGATCCCCACCGTGTCCATGACCTTCACGGATGGAATGTTCAACGACATGGCCAGCGCGTTGCGGAAGAGAACCGGCCCGTTATAGTCCCGATAGTAGTTTTCGGGAACGTAGGGCGGGTTGGGGTAATCATCAAACACTGTGCGGACATCCCACACCATCGAGGCCAGGGTGTAGCCATTGGCAAGGGCGGTGAGGAAGGTGTAGGGTTTGATGCTAGAGCCAGGCTGACGGGGAACAATCGCCATGTTGATCTCCCCATCGATCTCCTCGTTGGCGTAATCGAGGGAGCCAACCATCGAGATGACCTCGCCGGTGCGCGGGTTGATCGTTATGACCGCTGCGTTCGAGGCATCCACGCCATCCGCCTGCATCGTCGCGATGTGCTCGCGCGCGACCTGCTCCTGCTGCTGGAAAACCTTGTAGTCCAGCGTGCTATACACGGTCAGCCCCCCACGATAGAGCAGATCAGAGCCATACTTTTGCTCCAGCTCGCGGACGACATAGAGCGTAAAATGAGGGGCCTTTAGCTCGTACTCCACCTGCGGTTTGGCCAGATGTTCAAGAACTGGCTCCTCCAGGGCGACCTGGTACTCATCATGGGAGATATAGCCTTCCTCCCACATACGCCGTAGGACAATCTGCTGCCGCTCCACGGCTTCTTCCGGGCGATTGTAAGGATCATAGAAGGCGGGCGCGTTGGGCAGCATGGCAAGCATCGCTGCCTCGGCAATGGTTAGCTCTGAGGCGTGCTTGCCAAAGTACTCCCCCGCCGCTGCCTCAGCCCCGTAGGCCAGCCGCCCATAGTTGATGGTATTGAGATACCATTCCAGGATCGTCTCTTTGTCATGCAGGCGAGAGAGCTCGATGGCAAGGATGACTTCCTTGATCTTACGCTCGTAGCTCTGCTCAAAGCGCTCCTCGGGGTCGATGGCGACCAGCTTGATGAGCTGCTGGGTGATGGACGATCCCCCCCCGACGATCTCTCCCGTAGTGAGATTCCCATAGAGAGCGCGCGTCATACCACGCAGGTTCACACCGGGATTTTCGTAGAAGGTTTTGTCCTCCAGCGCGATGGTAGCATTGATGAGATTGGGCGAGATCGCCTCCAGCGCCACCACCTGGCGATTGCCCCCGCGCGGATCATAGACCTCCCAGAGCAGATGCTGCCCCGTGCGATCATAGACTTTGGTGGTCTTGAACTCACGCGCTGTTCCATCTTCCACGGCTGTGGGCGAGGGAAGGTCGCCCTCGTAGATATTCTCGGCGTAGAAGGCCACCGCCTCGACGGCCACGCCCTCCACGATGCGGTCCACCCAGGGGGGGGTTTGCTCCGCCAGGTAGAGCCCGCCGACCGCCGCCGCCGTGGTTGGAATAGCGAAGAGCATAAGCAACGAGAAGAAAATACTGCTCAAGGAGAAAAGCCAGATTTTCAGGACAGGAGAGCCTGCTCCATCGCGACGCCGCTGCCGTCGTCTCAGCACAGGTAATTTCGATGCACGATCCATTAGGATAACCTCAGAGACAAAGTTGGTTGCGATGGTAGCACGGGGTGGGTTGAAAACCAAACCTACGCCCTTTTTTCCAGAACCAGCAGATGGGAGAGCGCCATGAGGCGGAGCGGCGTCTGTTCCAGGGTGTAGGTCAGGGTACGCAGCAGGCGGCCCGCCGTGGGGTAGCGGCGCCCTACATTGTCATAGCCAGGGAAAATCTGGCTGTGATGGACAACCTCGACGGGCAGGGACGCAAAGAGCGCCCGCAGGCCGCCCGAGGTGTAGGCCCGAACATGGGGAGCCAGGCGGTTGCGAAGCGCATCCGGCAGATAGTTTACCCCAAATTTATTGCCAAAATGATACGTTCCGCCCCAGTAGATGCCGTGGGTCTCGAAAAGCCAGAGGCGATTGGGCACAAAGATGACGGCCCGCCCGCCGGGACGGAGCACCCGCACCATCTCGCGCAGGGCCTGCGCGTCGTCCCCGACGTGCTCCAGCACCTCGTGGGAGAGCGCCAGGTCGAAGAAATCATCGGGGAAGGGCAGCGGCTCGGCCGCGACAGCCACCAGGCCATGCTGCGCCGCCTCATGCGCCCGCTCCCACTCGTACTCTGTCCCTGCGGCGACCTTCACCTGGGGGGCAATCGCCTGCATCTGCTTCAGGTACAGGCCCAGGCCCGTGCCCACGTCTAGCACCCGCCGGGCCTGCGCCAACTCGCCCCACGCTCGGATCATCTCCAGGCGGCGATTCTGCCCCGCCCGCCACACATAGCTGGGCTCGCCCAGCCGCGCGGCCTCCGTACTCGGTTGACTCATGAAAATATCCTCCAAGCCACAACATTACATTCTTGGGGCTTGTCGCGCAAGGTATCGACCAGTAGAATGTAGCCACGTCACAACCACAACCTGAGAGGAGGAAGCCATGGCCGCAAGCCGAGTCATTTTTATCTGCGAGCACTGCTTATCCGCCGACGACAGCTCCGGGGAGTGCTGCGGCCAGCCAAGGACGCGCTACGAGGCTGGGGAGCCGGGCAGCGAGCTCTCCCAACCTCTCTACGACAACGAGGGGCGACTACGGAGCCATGCCCCTCGCTGGTGGCTGGAGCGACATCAAGGCGGGTCAGAGTCCCGCTAGTTTCATCGATAGCAAGGAGTTGGAATATGGAAGAGGTTATTATCATTGGGTCCGGCCCGGCCGGGCTGACCGCAGCGCTCTACGCGGCGCGCGCCAACCTGAGCCCGCTGCTGATTACGGGCAACGAGTTCGGCGGGCAGATCGCAACCACCTCGGAGGTGGAGAACTATCCCGGCCACCCCGAGGATCTCACAGGGCCGGGTCTGATCGAGAAGATGCGCGAGCAGGCGGAAAAGTTCGGGACGCGCCTCGTCTACGATGAGGTGACCGCGATTGATTTCAGCGGCCCCCCTCATCGCATCAAGACCCACAGCGCGGAGTACGAGGCAAAAGCCATCATCGTCACCACGGGGGCCAGCCCCAAAAAGCTGGATGTGCCGGGCGAGAAAGAGTTCACCGGGCGCGGGGTCTCCTACTGCGCGACCTGCGATGGCTTCTTTTTCCGTGGCAAGGAAGTCCTCGTTGTGGGCGGCGGGGATTCGGCCATCGAGGAGGGGCTCTTTTTAACAAAATTCGCCTCCCGTGTCCGCCTGATTCATCGCCGCGACTCGCTACGAGCCGGGGCGCTGCTCCAGGAGCGCGCCTTTAAGAACCCGAAAATGGAGTTCATCTGGAACACGAAGGTCGATGCGGTGG
>JACCSL010000802.1 GCA_013812995.1 Ardenticatenales bacterium
TCCAGAAGGGAGCGGAACGGCGCTGCGGGATACAGAAGCTCGTTGCCCGCCAGGTCTATCCCGACGATTCCCTCATGGCGCAGAGCCAGGGCAATGTCAAAGATTTCCTGGGAGGTTTGCAGATCATAGCCACGTCCAATGGTGCAGAGGAAGCGCAGGACGACTCCCTGGCGGGATGCCTCATCCATGCCGGTGCGGAGGATAAACGCCGCCGCCTCATAGGGGTCATAGCCCGCCTGACGTGCAAAGTGGTCCGGACTGAAGCGCAATTCCAGGTAGCGCACATTCTCGGCCGCCGCATCGGCCACGGACTCCCGCACGACCTGCTCGATGGCCCGAGGATCATAATAGAGTTCCCGCAGGGTGTTGAACTTGCTCAAAAAGTGGGTGAAATCGGCGATCCCATCAAACTGAACTTTCGAGCGCAACTCCTCCAGAGAGGTAATCTCGGCGAGTGCGGGGCTCTGGCGCGCCCAATACCAGGCGGTTGAGAGTCGGACGGTACCCTCTAGGTGGCGATGCAGCTCCACCTTGGGCCATCTTAGTAAATCTGTTTCTAAGGGATTACCCATTCCCATCACTCCTGACCACCCTTGCTCATCAACCGCCCCAAACTCAGTACTGCCATACGATGCTTGTTGCTTCCTGTTTCCTAGCCCATCCCAGCCCATGTTGTTGCTGCCTCATTGGTCCCAACCGCGCCCGTTGTGAGCGTTGTAGGGGTAGAACGCCTTCCACGCCTTTTTTACCTACTTCTAGGAAGCAAGAGGGATAATTATCCTAGCGCTCTGCCGCACGCCGGGTTGCCCGACTCCAGTAGGTAATCACCTGTAGGCGAAAAGTGGAATCGTGCATGGCCGCGTGAAACTTGTCCAGCAAGAGCCGTCGCTCCCGCTCCTGGGTGAGCGTATAGATCGTTCCATGAACAGGGTCACTGCGCCGGGCCAACCAGCCCAATGTGGTGAGTTCCCCCAGAATACCCAACAGGGAGGAAATATCCCGCTCCAACGCAAGACTCAGCTGGTCAATGGTGGTAGGAAGCTGCTCGGTCTCAAGGAAGAAGCGTAGCACATCCCAGCGCGCGAATGAAGTGACCTCGCTCATGAGTAGGTGCGAGAGTGCCGTATCCATGCGAAGGGTTGAATAGGAGCGAGAGGGATAGGATTGTGTCATAGGGGTAAGCGCCAGGAAACCCACGCATTCCATGCGTGGGAGGAAGGGCGCGGCCAGGAAAAAGCAAGGCTGGGCTGTGAGATGGCGATCTTAGCGCGCATGGAACACTCGCTACCTGGTATAGCATAAAAATTGACACGCTTCGGTCCTGGCGGCATAGCAGGTGCCGTACTGGGGATGCTTGACCCAACTACCCCGTTTGAACCCCAACGACTTCGTGCCGCCATAGGGGGGGCGCACCCCTCCTTTTTGCGGGTTGGCTTGATGGAGAGCGCGGCTGTGAAGTTGGAGGGGCACAAGAATCTGCATCTCTTTGTTATCCGGCTCCATATGCCCACCGATCACAATGTTGGCAAGTACGAAACTATGCTACTGCTCAGAACGGGTACATATTGCATGAGAATTACTTCGCCTAAAGCGCCTACTGTTGGCTAGCCGTGGGTCGCTGACGTAGCTACTGTTCGTTGCTCAAGTGGCATAACTATAGCATGAAGCCGCAAGCAGTTGTATCTGCTCGCGGCTTGCATGGAAATGAGTTGAAAGAAGGGGTCTGGAGCGATTAGCGCGCCGGAGCCTTGGGCCGTTGGACTTTGCGACCCGCGTTCTTTTGATCCTCGGCCCAGTGGCAATTCTTGTATTTTTTGCCACTGCCACAGTGACAGGGATCGTTTCGACCGGGGCGCTCTTTGGTGCGAACGGGTTGGGGCGTGCTCGGCGCTTCCTCACTCGTGTCCGTGCGATGCATGTGCATCTCGCGCTGCTCTAGTTTCTGCTCGGCAATGACCGGGCGCACCGCGAAGAGCGTGTGTACCATTGTCTCCTCGATACTGCCAATCAGCTCTATCCAGAGCGACGCGGCCTCGGTCTTGTAGGCAACTAGCGGATCCTGCTGGGCGAAGGCCCGCAGCCCGATGCCCTGGCGCAGGTTGTCCAGCTCCGTCAGGTGGCGAATCCAGTGTCGGTCCACGATGTCGAGCATGATCTGACGTTCCATCTCACGCATCGTCTCGACGCCGAACAACTGCTCGCGCTCGTCGTACTGCTGGCGCATCTCTGTGATGAGTTCTTCTACAACTTCCTCGGGAGCCAGCTTACCCCATTGGCTGGCCTTGGCCTCGTAGCTTTCTGGCAGGGGCAGGATGTTTCGTACCGCACTCAGAACCAGGTGATAATCTGTCCGCTCGTCATAGTCGTTGCCCTGTAGAAGCCCCAGCACGGTGGTGCGTAGCGCATCGGAGAGCATACGCTCGATTTCGGGGCGGAGCGACTCGGACTCCAGGACCTCGGTGCGCTGGGCGTAGATGACCTCGCGCTGCTTGTTCACCACGTCGTCGTACTCCAGCACGCGCTTGCGGATGTCGAAGTTGTGTCCCTCAACCTTGATCTGCGCGCTCTCGATGGCCTTGCTGACCATGCCATGCTCGATGGGCATATCCTCTTCGAGTCCCAGGCGGTCCATGATCCCTACCAGGTTATTACCGCCGAAGCGGCGCATGAGTTCATCTTCCAGCGAGAGGTAGAAGCGGCTGGAGCCGAGGTCGCCCTGCCGTCCCGCGCGCCCGCGTAGCTGGTTGTCGATGCGCCGTGCCTCGTGGCGCTCCGTTCCCAGGATATGAAGGCCACCCAGTTCCCGCACGGTTCCTCCATCCAGTTGGGCGCTGGCCTGTGCGTTTTCCATCTCTTTATCCCACTCTTCGCGAGGAACTTCCGTCAGGTCCGTGTAGCGTTTGCGCAGTTCGCGCCGTGCTATCCCCTCGGGATTCCCCCCAAGCAGAATATCGACACCACGACCCGCCATGTTGGTGGCAATCGTCACCCGGCCGGGCCGACCCGCCTGGGCGATGATTTCGGCCTCGCGCTCGTGCTGCTTGGCATTCAGCACCTCGTGGGGAATATCGGCGCGGCTGAGAAGCTTGCTCAACGTCTCGGAGCGGTCAATACTGGCGGTACCAACGAGCACCGGACGCCCCAACTGGTGCATCTGCTTGATCTCTTCGATGACGGCGTTGTACTTGCCGCGCTCATTCTTGTAGATGAGATCCCCGTAATCCTCACGGCAGATGGGGCGGTGCGTCGGAACGGCAATGACCTCCAGCTTATAAATCTTGCTGAATTCCTCTGCCTCCGTGAGCGCCGTACCGGTCATCCCAGCGAGCTTGTCGTACATGCGGAAGAAGTTCTGGAAGGTGATCGTCGCGAGCGTCATATTCTCCCGCTGGACCTTCACCCCCTCCTTGGCCTCAATAGCCTGGTGCAACCCCTCGGAGAAGCGGCGGCCCCACATCATGCGCCCGGTAAACTCATCGACGATCACGACCTCGTCCGTCTCCGTCACCACATAGTCGCGGTCCTTCTGGTAGACGCCGTGGGCGCGAACCGCGTTGTCGAGGAAGTGAGTCAGCTCAAAGTTGGCGGGGTCATAGAGGTTCTCAACGTTCAGGGCACGCTCGACCTTGTCCACGCCGCTCTCCAGCACGCTGGTAACGCGGTTCTTCTCGTCCAGCACAAACTGGAAGCGCCCGATTTCCTGCTCGGCTTTCTCATCCCCAAGGTCCGCCTGCTTGCGCAACTCATCGTACTCGCGCTGCTCGATATGGCGGAAGGAGCGCACGAGGTTTGCCATGCGGCCATACATCTCGCTGGGCTCCTCGGCGGGACCGGAGATAATCAGCGGGGTACGCGCCTCGTCGATCAGGATATTGTCCACCTCGTCCACGATAGCGTAGTTCAGGTCGCGCTGCACGCGCTGGCGGCTGGAGCGCACCATGTTGTCGCGCAGGTAGTCAAAGCCAAACTCGTTGTTGGTGCCGTAGGTGATGTCCGCCGCGTAAGCCTCCACGCGCGGAATCGGGCGCAGGTGCTGGAGGCGGTCATCGTCTGACTGGTACTCGGGGTCAAAGAGGAAGCCGGGCTGGAAGACGCCGTCATTGCCCTGGCTCTGGATGACCGCCACGCTCGACCCCAGCGCGTGATAGATCGGTCCCATCAACTGACAGCCGACCTTGGAAAGATAATCGTTGGGCGTGACGAGATGGACCCCGACGCCATCTAGGGAATTCAGGTAGAGCGACAAGGAGGCGACGAGCGTTTTACCTTCGCCCGTCTTCTGTTCTGCAATCTTCCCCTGATGAAGCACGATGCCACCGATGAGCTGCACATCGAAGTGACGCATGCCCGTGGTTCGCTTCGAGGCCTCGCGCACCGCCGCGAATGCCTCGGGGAGCAGGGAATCCAGCGTCGCGCCATCTTCCAGCCGGGCATGGAACTCAGCGGTCTTGTTGCGCAGTTCCTCATCCGAGAGGCGCTCGTAGGCGGGCTCCAACTCGTTGATCTTATCGACGAGCGGCTGAAGTTTCTTCAGTTCCTTCTCGTTGGGGTCTCCAAATAACGACTTGATGATTCTTTTAAACATTCTATTGCATCCTCCTTCGGAGTAGTGCCGGGGATTATAGCACAGCCCGCCCTATTCATTGAACAGCGCCCCGACCGAGATACCGAAGTGAATGCGACGAATGACCTCACCGAGGAGCGGCGCGACGGAAAGAACGGTCATGTTGGGAAGGCGCTTCTCCGGGGGAATGGGGATCGTGTTGGTGAGGATCAACTCGGTGAGGGGCGCGGTGGCCAGACGCTCCAGGGCGGGGTCGCTGAGAACGCCATGCGTGGCAACGGCATAGACATCTTTGGCACCCGCTTCCTTCAAAAACTTGATGGCGTTGCAGATGGTGCCTGCCGTGTCGATCTCGTCATCGAAGAGTACCGCGGTGCGCCCGGCGACATCCCCGATGAGCTGCATCGCCTTGGCGGTGGGGTCGTTGCCGTAGCGGCGCTTCTCGACGATGGCGAGCGGGGCATCCATCACGTCAGCCAGGTATCTAGCATCTTTGGCACGGCCCGCATCCGGGGCGACGACTACCACATCCGGCAGCCCCTTGGCGAGAAGATAGTCACGCTGGATGTGGAAGGCGGTCAGCTCGTCGCCCGGAATCTGAAAGAACCCCTGAATCTGCCCGGCGTGCAGGTCAAGGGTCAGGTAGCGGTCCGCGCCCGCCGTCTGGATGAGGTCCGCCATCAAGCGACCCGTGATGGGCACGCGGGGCTGATCTTTCTTGTCCGAGCGCGCATAGGCCATGTAGGGAAAGACCGCCGTGATGCGCCCCGCCGAGTCGCGCTTCAGCGTATCAATCATGATCAGAAGCTCCATGACGCTCCGATGGACGGGGCGGCTCATGGGCTGGATGACGAAGGCATCCTGACCGCGCACACTGCTGTGCAGGCGCACAAAGATATTCTCGTTGGGGAACTCGAAGACATCGGCCCCGCTGATGGGGACGCGCAGGTATTCCGCGACCTCTTTGGCCAGCTCGGTGTGTGCATTGCCTGTAAAGATTTTTATTTCGCCGTACATAAATCCCTTTGCCCGAGGGCTCTATTGCTCTACAGTACGTTTGAATGAGAAAGGCCACCGTTTGAGGCGGTGGCCTTCGTTGGCTTTACGTATGTTCGATGAGTGCTTTCGCAGCACTGTAAGGGTCCAATTCCCTGGCGGCGATGCGCGAGACATAGTCCTCGTATCGCTCCCCCACCTGCTCGCGGAGCCGCTGATAGAGGGCGCGGCGCACCACCCGGTAAAGCTCCTCGGCGGCACGCGCCCGCTCGCGCTCGATGAGCAAACCGCTCTCCTCCAGAAAAGCGCGGTGGCGGACCATCTCATCGACCAACTCGGCCACGCCCTGGCGGCGGGTGGCTATCGTTTTGACGATGGGTGGCGTCCAGATGTAGGGCGTGTTAGCGATGTCGAGCATCATACGCAGGCCGAGCGCGGTCTGGTTGGCCTGCGGCGCGTCCGCCTTGTTGACGGCGAAGATGTCCGCAATCTCCAGAAGGCCCGCCTTGATGGCCTGAACCTCGTCGCCCAACCCCGGTGCTTCGACGACAATGGTGGTCTGAGCCTCCTTGGCAATCTCGACCTCGGACTGGCCCGCGCCAACCGTCTCGACGAGCACATAGTCGAAGCCCGCCGCATCAAGCACGGTCACCGCATCGCCCGTGGTCCGAGCCAGCCCGCCCAGTGTGCCCCGGCTCGCCATTGAGCGGATAAACACGCCGCCATCCCCGCTGTGCTCGCCCATGCGAACCCGGTCCCCTAGCACGGCACCGCCGCTGAAGGGGCTCGTCGGGTCAACGGCGATAATGCCCACCGTCTTGCCACGCCCGCGCAACTCTCTGGTAACGGCGCTGACGAGCGTTGATTTCCCCGTGCCAGGCGAGCCCGTAAAGCCTACGATGTGGGCATGGCCTGCGCGCGGGAACAGCTCGGCCAGCAGCGCGTGGCCCTCCGCACTGCCATTCTCGACGCGCGTCAGCACCCGCGCCAGGGCGCGGCGCTCGCCCGCCAGTAATCGCTCTACCAGGTCACTCATGCGTTTTTGCCCCACCGGACCCGCCGCCATCGTTCAGGGAGCCAGGGTGCTCGAACACAAAGCAGGTGGTTCCATTTTCAGCGAGTTCCATCCGGCAAACGCCACGCGCTGCCAGGGTATCCAGATAATCCTGCGCCTGATCCAGCGGCATGGTGCTATGCAGCGCCAACTCCGTTGCTGTGACAGCCCCGTTGTTCTTCGAGGCCAAGTCAAGGATAAATCTCTGTAGCTGCTTGGCCTTTTCCTGCGCGCGCTGGCGCACCCCGTACCAGAGCGAGGCCGCGCCACTGACGATCATGGGCAGGGCGATAAGCACAAAGCAGAAGAGGTAGCTCTGGGATGTCGATGAGGGTACCTCGGTGTCAAAAGCGATAGACAACGAGAGACAGGCCGCGCAGAGCCCCAACGCCACCACCAGGATGCCCAGGGAGATGAAAACGATCGGCCAGGAAATGGTTCTGGAGGGCGCTTGCATGGCGTTCAGGACAGCTTTCCGCGTTTTCGCATCTCATCTCTGACAAACTCGATGATGGTGTCCAGAGA
>JACCSL010000805.1 GCA_013812995.1 Ardenticatenales bacterium
ACTCCATTCAATATGGCTACGGAGACCCTGGCAGCAGGGAAGAAGATTTGATGTGGTACGAGGCCACGGCAACGTATGCGGAGGACGAGACCTTCGATAATGCCAACGACAACTACAACTATCTCTGGCCCGATGCAGAGCAATGCCTGGGCGAATGGGGGGCCAGCCCCTACCCGAACTGGCTTGTGTTCCGCCACGCGGCAGAGCACTACGGCGGAACCAACACCGCTAACGCCGGTGGTGGCGAAGATATAATACAGGATCTCTTTGTGAGCATTGGCGCGGGGCGCGGCGCGCTGGGAGCCTACGAGGACGCCCTGCCGCTCAAGGGGACCACGCTGGATGACCAATTCCACCAGTACGCCATCGCCACGAAGTTCAGCAAGACGTGTGGCAGCGGCTACAGCTCGCCCTACTGCTACGAGGAGGGCGCGGACTATGTGCAGCACAAGGGCGGCGTTCCAGCCTCCCACGCCACGATTGCCACTGTCGTGGGCTCCTACAGTGGAACCATTCGGGACAACTATGCGGTCAACTGGGTGACTCTCCCCACCGGGGCCGCCCCTTTCTCGGCACGGCTGACGAATACGGCCACGGGCGGCGACCTGCGCGGAACCCTCGTCTGCGACACTGGAAGCGGTTTCAGAATGAGCGCGTTCCCGCAGGTGGTGACGGCTGGCACATCCAGCCAGATCGCTACCTTTAACCCGGTTGGATGTCAGACCATCGTGGCGGTGATTACCAACCAGGCCAAGACAGATGATAACCCGGCGAGCTGTGCATCACACGGCTACGCTCTCCAGCTTGTGCAGGAGGGCGGGGGACCGACCCCTACATCAACCCCTACCGTTACCAAAACACCCACCGCCACCGCCACCGCAACGGTGACAGCCACGCCTACTACACCTGCTGCCTGTAGCATTAGCATCAATAGTGGTGTGGCCTACACGGCTGAACGGTCTGTGACACTCACTTTCTCAGCGCAGGGCGCAAGCGAGATGCAATTGAGCAACGACGGCGGCTTTGCAGGGGCCACTTGGCAGCCATATCAGAGTCAAACAAGCTGGATAATGGAAGATCCAGGCGCACGCATTGCCACCCTTGTTGTCTATGCCCGCTTCCGTAACGCCCAGAGTCAACTCCTGTGTGGGGGTGGTAACTTCAGTGATAATATTGTCTATGACCCATTGCCACCCACAGTAAATCTGAGTATTGAGCAACCCGCGCCTCTACTTACATACAATCGCGGCTCGGTGACGGTTACGGTTCAGGCCAGCGATCAGGAAAATGGAAGTGGTGTGGCAGACTTACAAAAGAGCATGAATAGCAATTTTGTGGGTGCTACGTGGCAGCCATTTGCTACCAGCTTTGTTGTGGATGCAGGAACAGAAAATGCCATCTGGTATGTAAGGGTGCGGGATCATGTTGGAAATGTTTCCAGCACGGCCAGCATTAATGTAGAAGGAGGAACAACGACTACCCTCTTCCTGCCCGTGCTAAGACGCTGATCCTGATCCTGGCACACGCAAAGCAAAGCCCCCTGAGACATCTCAGGGGGCTTTGCTTTGGAGAGAGGCGTCAGCGGGCGAGGGGTAGGGACAGATTGATGGCCTGGAGCAGGTCGTCGATATCGAAGGGTTTGGGGAGCAGGCAGATGTTCTTCGCCTCCAGGTCCGACTCGATTTCCCGCACCTCTTTAGTGACCGCTGTGCAGACAATGATCGGCGTCATGGCTGTGGTGCGGCTCAGCTTGAGGGCTTGAAGGAACTGCCAGCCTCGTGTCTCCCCGAAAAACAGATGATCGATGATGATCAGATTGGGGTTGACCTGCTCTACCTCGCCGAGGGTACAGGTCCATAGCGGTGAGAGGACGACCTGATAGCCCTCGTCGGTCAGGATGTCGCGGAACAGGTTCAGGATCTCTTTCTCGTGATTGATGACCATGATGGTCGATGACATGGTGCACCTCCTAAGGTGGTACTCAGGAGTACCTCTTTGCAACTTCCTTGCCATCCCTACGCACCTACATTGAAATCCCAACGATTGCCAGGAAGCGCCGCGATGGCCACCAACACCAGCACGATCACCCCCAGGATCACGAACAGGTTGTTGCGAAACTTCAGGTCATCCGCGAGGGCCGAGTTCCGCCAGCGCATGGGCAGGTGCGCGAGGCCCACCGCCAGCAGCATCGTGACGCTATGTTCCATCTGGTAGCGGGTATAACTGCCCAGGCCAACCAGCAGAATAATCCCCAGCAGCAGTTGCAGATCCATCAGCCCCGTGAAGCCACTCATCAGCCCCCGGTCCATCGGTTTGTACTCCATCTTCTGCAACCATCCCATCGCGAACTTGAATACCGCCCCAATCGCCAGCAGCACGACAAGCCAGCGAACGATTGAATGTAATCCCAACACTATGTCCATCGTTTGATCTTTCTCCTCCAGGGTACGTGATAAAAGGCCCGCCAGTGTAGCACAAAGCCGCCGCCTTGAGAGAAAAACCTGGTCAGCTGACCAGGGATTTTTCCGCCCACCTGCCCGGTGTGGAGAGGAAGCAAGCTAGCTACACTGATGCCTATGTTGCAGAAATAACTGATTTTTAGTGATCGAGGAGAGATACCCCATGAATGGGCTAACACGACGACAGATTCTCAAGCGCGGTGGGGCGGGTCTTGCGGCTGCAACCGCCCTGGCTGCCTGTGCGCCAGCGCCAGCCGCCATCCCCCCGCTCCGCCCGACGACCGTTCCGACCCATGTTGATGACCTTGCCGCTGCCACGAGTGTTCCCGCTGCCCCCACGAAAAGCGCGCGGGAGCAGGCGGACGAGATGGACGCTATGCACGAGCAGGGGGTCAAGGTCTTCCTCGATAATATCGGCAAGGAGCCAACCTACTGGAACAACTATCTCGACTTCGAGATGGATGGCGATGTCAAGGTCTTCGAGCTGACCTGCACGGAGTTGGATTGGGAGGTGGCCGCCGGGCAGGTGGTCAAGGCGATGGCCTACAATGGTATCGTCCCTGGCCCCGAGATCCGCGTCACGGAGGGCGAAACGATCCGCGTCCATGTGACCAACAACATGAACGAGAGCACCGCGGTCCACTGGCACGGCGTGGCGGTGCCCAACTCGATGGATGGTGTCCCGTTCATCACGCAACCGCCCATCAAGCCAGGGGAAACCTTCACCTATGAATTCGTAGCGAAGCCTGCGGGCTCGCACATGTACCACTCGCACCACAACGCGGCGGAGCAGGTAACGAAGGGACTCATGGGGGCCATCATCGTCGAGCCGAAGGACAAGAGCAACGAGCCCAAGACGGACGCCGATTACACGATGATTCTCAACGATACGGGCGTCGGGTTGACGATCAACGGTCGCTCCTTCCCGTACACGCAGCCCATCCTGGCAAAGCTGGGTGACAAGATTCGCGTGCGTTACATGAACGAGGGGCTGATGATTCACCCCATGCACCTACACGGCATCGCGCAGCTGGTCTACTCCAAGGATGGCTACCCGCTGCCGCAGCCGTACCTGTGCGACACGCTGAATATCGCGCCGGGGGAGCGCTACGATGTCATCATCGATTGTGACTCGCCGGGCGCATGGGCCTACCACTGCCACATCCTCAACCACGCGGAATCGCGCCACGGGATGTTTGGTATGGTCACCGCGCTGGTCGTGAGCGAGTAGGCTAAAAGACAACCCATTCATCCGGGAGGCCGACCGTGTATCAAAAAATCCTGATCCCGCTAGATGGCTCCCCCTTCGCCGAGCGGGTGCTGGCCCATATCCGGCCCTTCATCACCCCCCATCACACCTCCGTTTTGTTGCTCCGCGTGGTGGAACGAACCAAGGTGGTGAGTGCTACTGGCCCGCTGGGTTCCCTGGCCTCTCTCTCCGCAGAGCGGCTCTGGGAAGAGGCCGAGGGATATCTGCGCGCAATCCAGGGGGAGCTGCGCGCGATGGGAATCACTGCCGAATGCAAAGTGGTGGCGGGCGATGTGACCTCCACCATCTGCGAGAGCGCGCTGGCGCATGACGCCGACTTGATTGCAATGGCAACGCATGGTCGCTCCGGTGTAAGCCGCTGGGCGCTGGGTAGTGTGGCCGATCATGTGGTTCGCGTCTGCCCGCTGCCCATCCTCCTTGTGCGCGCCTCTGCCGAAACGATGTCCAACCAGCAACTGCGCCAGAATCTCGTGCCGCTGGACGGCTCGCTCTTTGCCGAACAGGCGCTGGACAGCGCCCAGGCGCTGGCGCAGGAAAACGGCGCGTCCCTGCTTCTGGTACGCTCCATCGATCTGAAAAGCGAGCGCGAGCTGGATGGCATGTTAGAGGAAGTCGAAGGGGGCAGCGCACTCCGTGCGCATCGTGCGCGCGCCGCCCGCCTCTATCTCGACCATGTGCAGGAGCAACTCCACAGCTCCGGTGTGTGCAGCCACTATCATCTGATGTATACACCCCCGGCTCCCGCCATTCTCAAGACAGCGAGCCAGGAAGAGGTTGACCTCATCGTGATGAGCACGCACGCGCGCTCGATGCTGGGGCGTTGGGTCTATGGCAGCGTGGCCGACAAGGTAGCGCGCGATACGACCTGTCCGCTCCTCCTGGTACGCGCCTCTGACGCGCGCGCGTATGAAAACGGCTCCTCCGGGGAATTGCACTGAGCTCTCAAGGAAAAAGAGAAAAGCAGGCACCCTGGGCCAAATGGCCTAGGGTGCTTGTTTTTGCGCGCTTTGCACCGCGCGTGGCTTTTGCTACCTTTACCCATCACGGAGCGATGAGGGGTGAAGGCACTCGATGAAAAAAACGATCTATCTCTTAGGGGTGTTCCTCCTGCTGGCGATGCTGGCCGGAGGGTTTCTCTATGCCTACGCCGCCACAGAGGAAACACCTGTTGCCAGCCAGCCGCCGAAGGAAACCCCCTCGCCAATGGTTGCACTAGCGCGTACGCCCTCTGTCGCCCCCCGCGCCAGCGCCTCTGCCTCTGCCTCGCCCACGCTACGGATGGCGACGGAAACAGCACTGCCCTCAGCGAGTCCCACGCCCAGCCCCACGGTGAGCCCAACCCCTGGCCCCAACTACATGCGCTTCCACACGCAGGCGGCGGAGATTCCGCTCTTTCAGGGGCCAGGCAGCTTTTACCCCCGGCAGGGAGTCGCCCCGCCGGAGAGCACCCTCCTGGTGGTCGGGCGCACCGGCGATGGCGTCTGGTGGATGGTCTGCTGCGTGGAGGGCAAAAGTGGCTGGCTGCGCTACGATCCCAAGCTGCTTTTGGCTGACGGTGACATCACGCTCGTGGCAATCATGAGTGTCCCACCCACCGTGACGGTGCCACCTGTGGTCGTGGCTATCGCCGTGGCACCGACCGCACCGCCAGCATCCGTGGCAACGGCAGCGCCAGACCGAGCCGCGCCGGTGGCAACGGCCACGCTGCCCGGCAACCCCGCCTGCAAGATCGCGGGCGCGAGTTATTCTTCGCTGCCCGTTGTGGGGGCACCCAACACGCGCCCGGCCAGCCAGGATCCCGAGTTCAATCTGTTCATGCGCGGCTACGAGCGCACCGACTCCTACCTGGAACTCATGGGCTACCTGGGCGACACGGACCCGGACGCGCCCCAGCTCTTCATGCTCTTTGCCGACAACCGCACCCCGGTGTTCCGCGCGCTCTACCGCGTGCGTCAATGGAATTGGGGCTGTAACTGCCCCGGTATCCCCATCACGGACC
>JACCSL010000821.1 GCA_013812995.1 Ardenticatenales bacterium
CGGCTAATATCTGCTCGCGCGCCGTCTATGGCTGCTATGGCAAGGTACAGGTCACTCGTATCACGTATCGCCGCCGGATCCAGTTTCGGAGGCGTAGCGCCGTGGACACCCGGGTGCCCTCTGGGCGATGTGGCTCGGCGGGGCTAACCCCTGCCGAGAATCCCAGCGGCTTTAGCCCTGGGAGTGTCAAGTTTTAACAACGTCGTCAGTGCGCCTCGCGCTCCTCTTCCTCCGGCTGGGGCGTGAAGCGGAGGGAGAGCCGCTCGATAGCCAGGCCCTCCACAGCCTCGACACGTAGAATCACGCCGTTGACTACTACCTCGTCTCCAACCGCAGGGGGGCGGTTGATCTCCGCCAGGAGCAACCCCCCCACGGTCTCCACGTCATGCTCGACCTCTCCAATCTCGACGTACGCCTCTAGTTCATCCAGCGGCACGCTGCCCTGGACGATAAGATGCCCTGGCTCGACAGCAACAATCGGGACTTCTTCATCGGTATCGAACTCGTCCCGGACCTCGCCCACGATTTCCTCGACTAGATCTTCCAGGGTAACGATTCCTGCTGTACCTCCATACTCGTCGATCACAATCGCCATGTGCAGGTGGAGCCGTTTCAGGGAGGCGAGGAGCACCTCAACCAAGAGGCTCTCGGGAACCAGGGGGGCGCGGCGCAGTAGGGTGCGCAGGTTGAAGGGCTCTCCATGCACTCGTTGGCGCACCAGATCCTTCAGGTGGAGGATACCAAGGATGTTGTCCAGATTCGTCTCGTACACAGGAAGACGGCTGTAGGTGGACTCCATCATGCACTCCATTACCTCCGCCTCGCTGGCGGTCACATCGATGGCCTCCATGCGCGGCCTTGGTGTCATCACCTGCCCCACGCGCCGCTCGGAAAAGTCAAAAATGTTGGAGATGAGCTGCTGCTCCTCGGCGTCTAGCATTCCTCCCGCGTAGCTCTCCGAGACGATCAGCTCCAGCTCATCCGGGGTATGGAGGCGGCTGCCCTTGGTGGGGGGTGGCACGCGCAGCAGCCAGAGCACAAAAAGGCCGATCTTGTTCAGAATGGTGATCGCCCAGGAGAAGATGGTCTGCATTATTGCCATCGGCAGGGCCAGGAGCAGCACCGTGCGTTCCGCGTTTTGCAGGGCAAGCGACTTTGGCACCATCTCCCCGATGACCACATGGAGGTAGGTCATGATGGAAAGCGCCACGATGAATGAGATCGTGTGAACAATCGTTCCGCTCAGCCCGAATTGGTCGTGGAGCGGCCCCTCAAGAATGTGGGCAATGACAGGCTCGCCATACATACCAAGGCCCAGACTCGCAAGCGTGATGCCGAGTTGTGCCGTAGCAATATAGCGGTCCTGTTTGCCCGGTGTGCGAACCACCTCGCGGATGCCGATGGCGGTTCGATTCCCCTCCTGTGCCAACTGCTCCACCCTGGAGGGACGGACCCCGATGATGGCAAACTCTGCGGCCACAAAGAGCGCATTGAGAAGCAGCAGCAGCGCGATAATCAGAAACGAAACCAAGAGCTCCATCAGGGCGTTTCCTCCAGCATGGTGGCCCTATCGGGGGGTAGGGTCAGGCTTATCTCCCGTACCGAGCGCCCCACCACGGCGAGCACCTGAAAGCGAATCTGCTCGATCTCGACCTCGTCGCCTACAACGGGAGGCCGCCCCAGCTGATCCAGCACCAATCCTCCCACGGTGTTGGCAATCTCGTTCGGTAGCCGCAGTTGCAGCAGATCATTCATCTGAGTGATTAACATGTCCCCCCGCACCACAATCCGGCTGTCCCCCGCTGGCGCGATGAGGTCGGCCTCCTGATCGAACTCATCCTGTAATTCCCCAAATAGCTCCTCGATCAAATCTTCCTGGCTGATCATCCCGGCAGTACCGCCGTACTCATCGAAGACCAGCGCGATGTAGCTCTGATCCCCGTTGAGCGTCTCCCAGACATCCACCGCGGGCATGGTTTCTGGCACATAGGGAACCTGCCGGAGAATGGAACGAAGCCCCTCCTCATTTCCCTGATAGTGAAGCCGGAAGAGATCTTTGAGGTGCACAAAGCCGATAATGTGATCAATATCCTTCTCATAAATGGGAATACGGGTATAGGCAGAGTCCGCCGCAAGCCGGAGCACCTCCACCACGGGCGTATCGATGGAGGTCGTCACCATGCGCGTACGTGGCACCATGATC
>JACCSL010000824.1 GCA_013812995.1 Ardenticatenales bacterium
CGTCCGTCCGGCACGATCTTGGAGAGCGGAAGCGTCTGCTGGAAGGCCACCCAGCGCGCCGAGGGAAGCAGTCCGCCCCCATACCCGTCCGCGGTTTGCAGGCCCCAGCGCATCGGTTGGTTCGGCGCGAAGACCTCCTTGAGCTTGGTCGCGACCACAAGATCGTAGATCGCCTCCTCGCTCAAGAGTCCGGCATGGCGTGCCTGCAAGGTGGCGAGGTCGCCGGGGTCCCAAGTGAGTCGGCTGAGCGAGAGCAGCCTCGTAGCCCCCTGCTCAGGCTGCATCGTGATGAGATGGGCAGGCACCGGACGCAGCCCGCCATAAGCCTCGGGCGCGGTCGCCTTCTGAGAGTCCAATCCCCACCACGCCGCCCATAGTTCAGCCAGGAGGATCGTTGTCACGAGCGCCGAATAGGGCACGGGCCAGCGCGTCGACCAGACGCGCCGCAGGGCAAGTGTCGCCCCAGCCAAGCAGAGCGCACCGAGCCACCAGGGCAGGGTCCGCAGCGCGGGCCATGCGCCAAACAGCAGGAAAAAGAGCAGCGCGAGGGCTGCGGCTGCCGCCCCCACCCACACGCGCTGGTCGCGGCGAAGCGCCGCCAGGGAGGGCAGCACAAGTCCCTCTCGTTCCAGCTTGTCTAGCCCCGCACCTGCCAGAATAGCCATACCCAGCGCCCAGAGAAGCAGCCAGCGGGCGGGCGCGCGAAAGAGCGCAAAGCCCGGTACCACACGCCACAGCAGCCAGAAGAGCGGATTGTAGCCACCTAGCGCCAGGAAAAGCCCTGTCCCGGCAGCGAGCAGGCCAAAGTCACGGGGGGCTCGTGCACGGCTCAACGCGCCGAGCAGCGCCAGCGCCAGCCCCAGAAAGCCAATCCAGCCCACATACTCACTGAAGAGCCGCTCATCCTGACCGAAGGTGGGCAGCAACGCACGGGGCAGTATACGCGGGTCCAGGGAGAACGCCGCCGCGTCGCGGAAGGACAGTCCTCCGGCGCGCGGCGAGAGGGCGGAAAGAAGTTGGGTGGGGACGAGCTGGACCGCGGCCAGGAGCGCGCCAATCACCAGGATCGCTAAGAAGGGGAGCAGCGGGGGTAGAAGCGAGCGCCACACCTGGCGCAGCGGCTCGCTGACTGACTGAGCATCGCGCAGCAGGCCGCGCGCCACCCAGAGAGCAAACAGCACTAACGAGATGAAGGTCGTCTGCGCGTGACCGGCCAGAAAACTCATTGCCAGGGCGATGCTTGCCAGCGGCACCGCCCAGCCACGCGGCTCCTGGCCTCGGCTGCGCTCATAGCCCAGCAGCAGCCAGGGCAGCCAGGCGGCGGCCTGTAGCTGGTTGAGATGTTCGACCTGCGCGCCCAGGTAGCCGCCCAGTGCAAAGAGCGCCCCCGCGAGCCAGCTACCCGCCCGGCTCAGCCCGAGCCCCATACGCGCCCACGCGTAAACGCCGAGGCCCGCCAGCGCCAGGTGCAGGGCGATTCCCCAGGTCAGCGCGGCGGGCGCCCTCAGCCGAAGAAAGGGCCAGCCCAGCGGGTAAAATATCTGAGCCTGGGAATCGGCCAGGAAGGGAACGCCCCCGAATAAGGTCGGGTTCCACTCCGGCAAGCGTCCCATCTCGACCGCATGGGCCAGCGCGTCATGGTAGGGGTAGAAGAAGTTGAAGGGGTCCAGCCCCACGAGAATGCGCCCCGCGAGCGTCAATTTCCACAAAAACAGGGATGGGAGCAAGGCAAGTAGGAACAGCGCAGGGGCTACTTTGACAACGCGCATGGGCTAGTGCCTCTCTTCAGGGAAAGGCTCTGTCAGAAGCACAAAGTTTTCCGTCTCCGTCGCGACCTTCCATCCGCCAGGGCGCGCCGCCAGGGAAGCTCGGGAGAGAAGCAGGTAGCGCGGCGACGCGCTGTGCTGAGCCAGAGCCTCGCGCAGAGACGCAGCATCGCTCCCCCCCCAGAAAAGCCGCGCGCGCGCATTGGCGGCGTACCAGGCAAGGGGACGACCACTGTCCAGGTAAAACACGGTTGCCTTGCCCGGCAGAGCCTCTATCACTGCCCCCATCTCTGCCATGCCCTTCCAAGCTCCATCATGCGGCTCCAACTGATAGTGTGTGACAAAGGCAGGTATCAGCAGCAGGAAAAGCCCCAGCAGCGCCCCGAGGCCATAGAGCCGCCTGGGCGGATAGGCCACGCGAGTCGTCCGGTTAAGCGCAGGCGGTAGCTCGCTTAGTAACTTCGGGCGCTGGAAGCGCAGTGGCTGTCGCAGCCTTCCAACGAGCGGCGGTGCCAGCCAGAGGGCCGGTATCCCCATTGCTTGTACCGGGGAAATCTCTGTCCATAGCAGCGCCGCGATGGGAATGAGAGGCAACAGGTAGCGCTCCCACGGCTGCATCCCGAGCAGGATATGAAGCGGCACCCAGCCAACCAGCATCAACGCCAGCAGGAGCGTCCAGGGCTGGGGTCTCTCGAAGGGGCGCGCACGGACACGAGAGAGTGCCGCCAACCCACCGAGGAGCAGCAGCCAGCCCAGCGAGTGCGTAACGATGGTGGCCCAGCTTGACCACCGCCCGCTCGCCTGGCCCAGCGTGCCATACGCCTGCGTCCCCAACACCCACCAGGAGGAAGCCGCCCGGCTGGCATCCCACGCCCAGGCCAGGAGCAGCGGCGCGGCGCAGGCCAGGATAAAGCGGGGCAGCGCCGCCGTTGAGTGGAACAGCAGCGAAAATAGCAGCAGGGGAAGAAGAAAGAGCGCCGTGGGCTTCGCGAGCAGTGCGAGCGCAAAGGCAACCCCTGCCTGCCCTGGCTGCGCTTGCATGGCGCGCTCCACGGCCAGGAAGCTCAGCGCCACCATCGCCGGGTCGGTGAACGCCGAGGCGGCCAGCGCCCAAAGCAGCGGGCTCAGCAGCGCGAAGCTCAGGGCCAGCCAGCCCGGTCGCTCGCGCTGACGGGCGATGCGCCACACGACGATGAGAAGTAGCAGGGTCCAGAGCAGGTTGGGCAGCCGGGCCGCCCACTCGTGCCGCCCGAAAAGAGCCACGCTGAGGGCAATGGGGTAGAACGTCAGCGGCGGCTTATCCACCGGGGTCTGCCACAGCCAGGGGTCGCCGCGCAGGATGGCCAGCGACCACGCGCCATAGATGGCCTCGTCCTCATGGAAGGAATTCCCCAGCAGCGTGCTCAGCCAGAGCAATCCAAGCCCCACCATCAAAATAAGTAGCGCTCCCCGCCAGAGCGCTACTCTTTTCTCCCGTTTCTGCCCTATTGGCCCAAGAAGGTCAGCGATAGATCGTGTGCTCTGGCGCGGGGCCGACGGAGACGATGGACACCGGAATGCCCGTGTACCGCTCGATGAAGCGAATGTAGGCTTTGGCATTCTCCGGAAGCTCATCGTAGTCCCGTAGCCCCATAATCTCTTCGTCCCAGCCTGGCAGCATCTCATACACCGGCTGGCAGGCGGCGAGGGTGCCGAGTTGCGCCGGGTACTCTTCCATTGGGGTTCCGTCGCATTCATAGCCGACGCAGACGGGAAGAGAGTCGATGCCGCTCAGGATATCCAGCTTCGTCAGGGCAAGCTCGGTCAGGCCGTTCACGCGGCGGGAGAACTTGAGCGCCACCAGATCCAGCCAGCCCACCCGGCGCGGACGGCCCGTGGTGGTGCCAAACTCGTCCCACTGCTTCTCCCCGGTCCCACGCAGGCGGATCGCTGCGTCGTTGTTTATATATTTTGGCATCGGGCCGGAGG
>JACCSL010000835.1 GCA_013812995.1 Ardenticatenales bacterium
CCCTCACCCCCACGTCGCTTCGCTCCGTGTCCCCTCTCCCGAAATCGGGAGAGGGGCGGCCGAAGGCCGGGGAGAGGGCTTCGCTGGCACGCTTCCCCTCTTCCAAACCACAAATTCCGTCAGAAGCAGAAACATAATACGTCAATTACGTTTTACGTTTTAAGGTTAATTCTTCCGCGCATCGCCCCGTGCGAAGATGCTGGCAACGTAGTTCAGGACGTCTGAGGCGCAGACCTCGCAGTAACCATAGTTGTTGATGAGGCGACCCTTCACCACGTCGATCTTTTCCTGCGTCTCGCGGTCCACCACGCTCGTGACAAGGCTCGTGAGCTTGATGGAATCCTTCTGATCCTCGAAGAGCTTGAGTTCCAGCGCCTTCTGGAGGCGCGGGTTCGAGGTATAGTCGAAGATTTTACCATCGAGCGCCATCGCGGCGATGTAGTTCATCACCTCGCGGCGGAAGTCATCTTTGCGGCTGTCGGGAATGTCGATCTTCTCCTCGATGGAGCGCATGAGCCGCTCGTCCGGCTCCTCCTCCTGCCCGGTGAAGCGGTTGCGCACCCGCTCGCGCTGTGTGTACGCCTTGACGTTGTCGATGTAGTTCGCGGAAAGGCGCTGGATGGCGGCCTCGTCGGCGGTGATGGCGCGCTGTACCTCGTTCTTTACGATGTCATCGTACTCTTCCTTAACCGTCGCGAGCAGCTCGCGGTACCGCTGCCGCTGATCCTCGGAGTTAATGAGCGAGTGATGGCGCAGCCCCGTTTCGAGCTCGGCGAGCACCATGAAGGGGTTAGCGCAGCCATCGGGGTAGCGCGAGTCCACCTCGTCGGGGTGGCGGGAGCTGTGCGCGTTGACCAGGGCGTTCGACACCTTATCCTGGATGTAGCGCGGGCTGATGCCCTCCATGCCCTCGCGGCTGGCACTGTCGCGCAGCTCGCGGACATTGTCCTCCGTGAAGCCGCGCAGCGTCTTGCCATCGTAGAGGCGCAGCTTCTGCATCAGCGTCAGCCCGGCGTGCTTCGGCTCCTCCAGGCGCGTCAGCACGGCCCACATCGCGGCCACCTCCACGACGTGCGGGGCGATGTGCTTGCCACGGATACGGCCCTGCGAGAAATCTTTCTGATAGATTTTGATCTCGTCGCCCAGCCGCGTGATGTAGGGCACGTCGATCTTCACCGTGCGGTCCCGCAGCGCCTCCATGTACTCGTTCGATTGAAGTTTTCGATATTCTGGCTCGTTAGTATTACTCAAAACGACATTACCGATGCCAGCGATGAAATTATGAATGTTGACGCACTCAATATCGTAGACCCACTCGTTATCGGATGGGCGGGAATGGAGCCGAGGTTCTGAGGTAGAGCTTGAGCGTTGTCCTCCTCGCTTACCGCTAGATACAAACCGAATATGGTAAGCTGGTTTCCGGTCTGGGAGTATTGTATGGTAGAGGCTGTAGTTATGGCCGAGTATCGTTATTAGTGTACCCACTTGCGCGGCCAACGTCGGAGAGGTAGTTCCATAGCTAAAATACTTTTCTTGATATTCTACTGACAACCTCTGTCGCCGCTTTTCTGGAATAACACGCGACCCATCCGTCCGGCTCAGCTCCTCGAAGGCGTGTTCCAGGTAGGGGCGCGGCAGGTGGAAGAGGAAGTCGGGCAGGCGCTTGTTCTCGGAAAGCTCCCCACAGTGCGGCACGACGAGCCGGGCGATGGCCTGCGAGCCCAGGTAGAGCCGCCAGGCAGAGTCGGTCTTGGCTCCCCAGTCAATCGAGCCCTTGGCGGAGGAAATCAACTGGTAGGCGCGCTGCACGCGCTCCAGCTCCTCGCGGTCGGCCTGCGTGATGACGATGCCGCCGTTGCGGTGGTTGACATGGCCCTCCGTCGCGTACCAGACGAGCACGGTGATGAGCGCCTTGAGTTCCTCCACATCCACGAGCGGGTCGTAGATGGCGCGAATCTCCGTGGCGTGGCGCGGCAGGTCGAGGCGGGTCCAACCGGGGCGGCAGGGGCGCGTCATGGGGCCACCCGCCGCTGTCACCAGCATGTCCTCGCGCACGAAGCCCTCAATGCCCGCAACCACGTCGATGACCTCGGGACGGGCCAGGGTGAACTCGTCGCGCAGGTCGCGCACGGCCATGACCTCGCGCCGCTCCTCCGGGTAGAACATCTCCCCATTCCGGTCATAGATCGAATGGTTGGGCGTGGTCTCCACGACGCCCCATTTCTGCGAGGTGGTCAGCAATTCCCCGTTGAAACGGTGGCGGAACAGGGCCTTCACGGGCGTCCAGCGTGCCTCGCGCGCCTCGAAGTTATAGGCCATCACCTCCAGGCCACGCGTGTTTCCATAGAAGCGCTCGTACAGCCCGGCGAGCGTGGTCCAGCGGACGCTGCCCTCGTGGCGATAGGCAATCGGCGTTTCACCCGTGACGCTATGCCCGAGGATGACCTCGTCAATATCGGTCTGGGCGAACTTCTTGGGCTTGATCTTGTGTTCCTGGCTGGCCCCGAGCAGGTCGTAGAGGAAGGCCACGTCCAGCTTGAGCACCTCGACGAACTCGACGATGCCACGATTAGAGATGTTGAACTCGCCATCGAAGGAGAAGGCGCGCGGGTCGCTGTCGCTGCCATACTCCGCGATCTTGCGGTAGTTGATGTCGCCGGTCAGCTCGGTGGAATCCTGGTTTTTCTCGTCCTTGGGCTGGAAGGTGCCGATGCCCACGCGGTCCTTCTCGCTCAGGATGAGACGCCGTACCTTCACATGCTCCAGCATCTGCACCAGATCACCCTCATATTTGCCCATCAGGCGCTGGTAGAGGAAGCGGCAGGCAGGACAGAGATCTCCCTCGACGTCTAACTGGTAGTCATCGCTGCGCGAGGCATTGATGGGGGTCAGGAAATCGCGGCGCAGTTCCAGGGGGAGCAGGTGCAGGGGCTCCTCGTGCATGGGGCACTGGAATTCCTCGCCCTCATCCAGGTTCACCCAGCGGTAGCTGTACAGCGCGCCCTCCGGCACGCGGGAGTAGTGCTCTAGCCCCTTCTTGAGCAGGCGGGCAATGGTAGACTTGGAAGAGCCCACCGGCCCGTGGAGGAGCAGGACGCGCTTCTCGGTGCCGTAGCGGCGAGCGGCGGAGTGGAAGAAGTCCACGAGTTCCATCAGATGGGAATCGAGGCCAAAGATGGCATCTTTGCCATGATCGAAGGGATCATCGAAGAATCGGTAGTGGGTAATCGACTGGCGGTACAGCTCGCGCTGCTCGCTGCCGTGCGAGAGGATCATATCGTAGATGCGCTGGAAGGCACTGCGCGCGACGGCCGGGCTCGCGCGCACGATGTCCAGGTACTCGGCAAAGGATCCCTCCCAGTGCTGCTCGCGGAAATGCTGGGAACTCTCTCGTTGAGCGAGGTATTTAATGAAATCGGCACCGCTTTGCCAGCGGGCCTCCGTCGGATTGGGCTCCATCTCACGCTCCTTACTAGGTGGATCATCGGCTTGCGAGGGGAAATTCGCCCGAAGAGTGCCTATTCCCTCAGCAAGCTCTGCGCCACTTTACGGGAAAAAACGAGGGTATGGTACAAAAGTCGGGGATGAAAAAAGCGCCTGAATAAAAATAAAAGTAGCACAGTGGCAAAGAGGTAGTCAAACAGATGTTCAGGGTATTGGCACCAGCGTCTTGCTGATCTCCCTCAGCGTCGTGGCGGCACGATGGTGGGGCTGAGAGAGGACGAGGGGAAGCCCCTGGCTCATTGCTATCAGGCACGCCTCGGCGGCCGGCGGAATCACCCCCAGGATAGGAGCCCGCAGCATGGTCTGGGCCTCGCTCAACGTCGTGAGGTTCCCTGCGCCGCTGCGATGGACCAGGAGGACATTGACCTGGCTAGCACTGATACCCCAGCCAGCCAGTGCGGCCAGCAGGGCCTGGCTCGCCTTCAGCGCCACCGGATCAGGCTCGCTGACAATCGTCACTATATCGCACTGCTGAATGGCAAGGGAGAAAACCTCCAGGGGTGTGGGGGTGAGATCAAGCATAACACACTCGGCGATGGCCCGCAGCCCCGACAATAGAGCGTCGAGCTGCGCCAGGCTCAGGGAGCCGCTCTCTTGCAGGGTAGAGGGCGCGCAGAGCACCTGTAACCTGGATGGGCCACTGACCAGGCAGCGCCGCAGGGCTCGCTCGTTGATCTCTCGGGGGTTCAACGACGATAACGTTGCCAGCGTTTCCGGGAAGGTGTTTTGCAAGTGGGAGGCCAGGGTGCCCAGGGAGGGGCGAAGCTCGACGAGGATGGTGGGCTGCTGGGCAGCGAGGAGGGTAGCAAGGTTGAGCGCCACCGTCGTGGTTCCGACGCCACCCTTCGCACCCACGAACCCCAGGAGCTTTCCGCGTGTCCCTGAAGATGGAACCTGGGGAGCCTGCCGATGGCGCTCAATGGCATGGGACAAGGCCCGCACCAGCGTTGCCCCGTTCACCTCTCCCTTGATGAGGTAATCCTGCGCCCCACCCTGTACCGCTTGAATAGCCAGCGAAACATCGGTCAGGCCGCTAAATACCACGATGGGCGTGCCGGGAGCCTGGGCGTGCACCTGCTCGAACGTCTGCAACCCATCGCTGTCCGGCAGCTTGAGGTCGGAGAGAATCACATCGAACCGTTCCTTTGCCAGGCGCTGGAGGGCACTGCTCAGGCGGTCCGCATGAACGATTTGGAAGAAAATATGAGGCACCTCCGCCAGAAGTTCACGCACCAGTTGCGCCTGTGCCAGGTTGTCTTCGATCAGAAGGAGCGCAATCCGCTCCCCTGCTCCCTCGGTCTTGGGCGGTCCGCCTGGCGAGGCAGGGGGCTCAGGGAGCCGGGAACCTAGGCGTTTGAGCAGCGACATAGATCACCCCTTTCTTGTACGTTAGGTTGTTGTTTTATGGTCAACCTCGTTTTCCCAAAGAGTAAAATGAAATGTGGTACCCTCTCCCAGAACCGAGTCGGCCCAGAGTCGGCCCTGATGGCGCTCTACCACTCGCTTACAGATGGCAAGTCCCATCCCGGTGCCGGGATAGTCCTGGAGGTTGTGCAAGCGCTGAAAGATAGCAAAAATGCGCTCTGCATGTTGCGCCTCAAAGCCAATTCCATTGTCCTGCACGGCAAAGAGCCAGTGTCCGTCCGCGTAGCGCGCATGGATATGGATGCGCAGGAGTCGTTGAGCGCGAAACTTGAGCGCGTTTCCGATGAGATTTTGTAGGAGTGAGAGAATCTGCATGGGGTAAACCTTAAGCGCGGGCAGGGAATCGTAGGTAATGGAGGCCCCACTCTCGCGAATCGCTACCTGAAGATTCGCCAGGGCATGGTCTAGCAGAGGGTTCAGCTCCGTTCTCTCAAGTGGCTCCGGGCTACTCCCAACGCGAGCATAGGCCAGCAGATCATGGATGAGTTGCTGCATCCGGCGGGCCCCCGCGATGGCACGGCCAATGAATTCCAGACCCTTGGGATCCAACGTATCCCCATAGCGCCGCTCCAGCAGTTCCATATAGCTGGTAATCATGCGCAGTGGCTCCTGCAAATCGTGGGAGGCAATGGAGGCAAATTGCTCTAGCTCCCCATTAGAATGAGCCAACTCCTCTGCCTGCTGGGCCAGTGTCTCTTCGATCTTCTTGCGCTCGGTGATATCCTCCGAGACACCGATGATTCGGTATATCTCTCCCTGGGCATTGACAAGGGGGAAGGAGCGGACGCGCACCCAGCGCACCTCCCCATTCTGGTGCAGGATGCGATGCTCCTTGATCTGGGGGCCCTCCCGATTATGCCCCTGTGCCACGCGTACCCATGGCCGATCCGCTGGATGAACGTGCTCCATCCAGCTTTCCGGACGCTCGTACAAGCTCTGACAGGAGCGCCCCCAGAGGCGCTCGTAGGCCGCGCTGATGTAGAGCATCTGGGATTCTGTACCATCGGTGATCCAGAAGGCATCGCGGATGGTTTCAGCCACCTGACGAAAGCACTGCTCGCTCTCCCCCAGGGCGCGCCTCGCCTGTTCGCGCTCAATGACTCGTCCCAACTGCGTTCCCACCTGCGCCATAACCTCAAGAAGCGCCTCATCGGGCTCCAGGGGCATCATCGCAAAAAACTCCATGACAGCGACGACTTTCTTGCCCGAAAGGATCGGGAAGGCCAGCGCGGCCCGCAGCCCCAGTTTGCGAGCCATAGAGGCGCGCACGAAGGTGGTGTTCCGGGTGACATCGCTGATCCAGAGCGGCTGTCCCAATGCCCAGACCTGGCCTGGCAGCGCCGAGCCGCGCCGGAAGCGAAGGTTTTCGCTCACACTCCTAAACGCCTCAAAACGCTCAGGGGCGTCCAGGTGCCAGAGCCGGGAAGAGATCAGGCTGTTCGCCTGATCATTCAGCACGTAGATGTGACCTACGGGCCAGCCCATATAAGCACCGATGTATCGCAGGGCTGCCACCAGGGCTGCCCGCGCATTGCTGGCTTCGTTGGCCGACGCCGCAATCTGCTGGAGAAGCTGCGCCTGAGCACTCTGGCGGGCCAGCGCGACCTCGATGGCCTCTCGCTTCCGAATCTCGGCGCGTAAGTCGATCTCTGTCATAACCATGCCGGTGAATTCCTGCAAGATTTCTACCTCGTGTGGCTCCCACTCTCTTGGCTGGGAGTCTATAACACACAGGGTACCGAGCGTCTGACCCTCCTGGGTCATCAGGGGGGTCCCGAGATAGGCATGTACCCCCAATTCAGAGATAGCCAGGTTCTGAGAGACGAGCGGGTGGCGCGTGGCATCCTCAACAATGAGAGGCGCACCGGAGGCAACTACATACTGGCAGAAGGAATAGTCCAGAGGTGTCTCGCGGCGCGAGGCCCAGGGTTCATTCAGCCCCAGGCTACTCTTGAAAAATTGGCGATCCACATCGACGAGGGATATGAGGGCAACTGGGGCGTGAAGCAGACGGGTCAGAAGGCGTGTCAGGCGATCAAACGACTCCTCAGGCGCGCTATCCAGCAGGTCCAGGGCGTGGAGCGCGGCCAGTCGGACAGGATTTGTGACTTCAGGGGGCGGAGTGCCTGTCATGGTTTTATCCTTCCGGAAGTGGCAAACTACCAAAAAAGCGAAGGAATCGGTACCAACAGAGAGGCAGTAGGGTAGTGTGGGGAAATGTTTATGCGTCAATAAACAGATAGTATGATGAAACAGCACGCATGGGTCAAGCCGGTTGTTGGGTATGACAGCACCGATTGAAAAGCGCAACCGGTTGACAGGCTATCGCTATTCCTTTTAAGATTGACTTGTCACCCGTCAACGATGGCAGGCGACAGCTCGTTCGATTTTACTGACACGGAGGAAGACAGATGAGAGATTTCATCAGGGTAAGTGCCGTGCTCCTGCTGCTACTGGCGCTCATGGCCTGTAATGCCGCACCGAGCCCGGAGCCCGCCGCCACGGAGGGTGTAGGGGCCGGCGAGGCCACGACTACGACGGAAACAGGCAGCGCAACCGCCGTTAGCGAATCCAGTCCCACCGTCCCCTCGTCGGAAGGCGCGCAGGTCGCGGGCGGTCGCCTCCAGGCGGTCCAGGATCGTGGGGAGCTGATCTGTGGCGTTCATGGCAGCCTGCCCGGCTTCGGCATCGTGGATGCCTCTGGGGAATACGCGGGCTTTGACGTGGACTTCTGCCGCGCGATAGCGGCAGCGGTGCTGGGCGACCCCGAGGCGGTCGAGTTCCGCCCCCTCACTGCGCAGGAACGCTTCACCGCCGTACAGACGGGCGAGGTGGATGTCCTCAGTCGCAACACCACCTACACGATCAGCCGCGACACGTCGGTGGGGCTGGATTTCGGCCCGGTAACGTTCTATGACGGGCAGGGGATGATGGTTCGCAAGGACAGCGGCATCGAGAGCCTGGAAGACATGGCCGGTGCGACGATCTGCGTTCAGTCCGGCACCACCACGGAGCTAAACCTGGCCGACTCCTTCCGCGCACGCAGTATCGAGTTCACGCCGGTGGTCTTCAGCGATGCGGACCCCACGCGTGAGGCGTACAACTCCGGTCAGTGCGATGGCTTCACCACAGACCGCTCCGGGCTCGTCGCCAGCCAGACGCAGCTTACCGCGCCGGAGGATCACAAGATTCTCCCCGATACGCTCTCGAAAGAGCCGCTCGGCCCGTCGGTTCTCCAGGGCGATGCTCAGTGGGCCGATGTGATCACCTGGGTTGTCTATGCCACGATCCAGGCAGAGGAGTTCGGGATTGACCAGAGCAACCTGGAGGAGATGCTCGCCAGCGAGGATCCCAACATCCGCCGCTTCCTGGGCGCGGAGGGTGAACTCGGCCAGGGCATGGGGTTGAGCAACGATTTCGTCGTTCAGATCATCCGGGGTGTGGGCAACTATGGCGAGATTTACAATCGCAACCTTGGCCCCGACACCCCCTTCGACCTGCCGCGCGGGCAAAACTCGCTCTTCACCGAGGGCGGGCTGCTTTACTCGCCGCCATTCCGCTAGGGAACAGCACGTAAAAACGTAAAACGTAAAACGTAAGTGACGCATTACGTTTTACGTTTTACGCATTACGTTTTACGTGAGGCGTAATAGGTGACCTGATCGCGTATTGCGCCTCACGCAGGAATTTTACCATGGCCGAAGTTCCGCTGAGACGTACCCAACAGTCTGTCCCCTTCTGGCGCGATGTAAAGATTATTGCGATCCTGCTCCAGGTTCTCTTTGTCATTGTTGTGCTGGCGGTCACGATTTTCCTCTATACCAACATGGTTGAGGGGCTCCGGCGCTCCAACCTGTTGCCCAATCTCTCCTTCCTCAATCAGTCGGCCAGTATCGCCATTGGCGAGGGGCTGCCCTATACTCCCTCTGACACTTGGCGCTATGCCTTCCTCGTGGGGGTGGTCAACACGCTCCGCATCGCTATCGTTGGCGTCATCCTGGCGACCTTGCTCGGTCTCGTGGTGGGCATCAGCCGCCTCTCCAACAACTGGTTGCTGCGAAATGTCGCCTACACCTATATTGAAATTGTGCGCAACATCCCTCTGCTCGTACAGCTGATTTTCTGGGCCACCGTGGCGCAAAATCTCCCAACGGTGCAAAACAGCATCAATCTCGGCGGGCTGCTGCACCTGACGAATCGCGGGGTCTTTCTCGCGTGGCCGCGCGGGAGCGAGAGTATGGGCAGTTGGGTTCCCTGGCTCTATGGCGCACTCGTGGCGGGTGTTGCGCTCTTCCTCTGGCGCAGGCAGATGCTCGCCCGCCTGGACCGTCCGGGCGCGGTGCTACCCCTGGCCCTGTTGGGGGTGGCGGTCGTTGCCCTGCTGGGCTTTGTCATTACCTGGATTATGCGGGGTGTGGCTCCGCTCTACCTGGATGTGCCGCTGCTGGATCGCTTCAACTTCAAGGGCGGCACCGTGCTGACCTCGCAGTTCTCGACGCTGCTCTTTGGCCTGGTGATCTACACCGCCTCGTTTATCAGCGAGATCGTGCGAGCGGGGATTCAGGCAGTCAGCAAGGGGCAGCGCGAGGCCGCGCGGGCGCTGGGTCTCTCCGACTGGCAGAGTCTCCGCCTGGTGGTATTGCCGCAGGCGTTGCGCATCATGATTCCCCCCATGACCAACCAGTACCTCAACCTGAGCAAGAACAGCAGCCTCGCCTTTGCCATTGGCTACCCTGATCTTTTTACCATCGGCTCCACGATCAACAACCAGACGGGGCAGATTATTCCGCCCATCCTGATGATTATGGGAAGCTATCTGACAATCAGCCTCACTACCTCGCTCGCGATGAACCTGTACAACCGCCGCATCCAGCTTCACGAAAGGTGACCCTCATGGCAGCTCCGGGCCTCTGGCAATGGTTGCGCGCCAACCTCTTCAATACCTGGTACAACACCCTCATCAGCCTGCTCCTTCTCTGGCTCATCGGGCGGGGGCTCGTGGGTGTCGCCGCATGGGCGGTGGGCGCGGAGGGCTGGCGCGCGGTCGCCGCTAATATGCGCCTCTTCTTTGTGGGCACCTACCCGGCGGAGCTACTGTGGCGCGTGGAGGTGGCCGTGTGGGTCATCGTGCTGCTGCTGGGGCTCAGCGGGGGGCTCTGGAAGGGCACACTGCAATTCGTGGCGGCCAGCCTGGCGGTGCTCCTCGTCCTGCTCGTTCCGTTGGCGCTCCTCCTTCCTCCTACAGAGGCAGCCCCAGACAACCTTGACGCTTTTTCTATCCCTCCCTTGCTCTTTCTGGGCGGGGGCGCCGCCCTGATGCTGGGCGGCCTCGCGCTTGGTCGCTCCATTCCCTATCGATTTCGCTGGCTGCTTCTGGCTGCCTGGATTCTCTCCATTCCGCTTATCTTCATGGGTCTGATACGTGGGATGGGGGAAAGTGGGAGATGGGAAGCCATTCCCACCAATCTATGGGGCGGGTTCCTGGTGACGATGACACTGACGGTGGTGGGTATTCTCGGTTCTTTCCCTCTGGGCGTCCTCCTGGCGCTGGGTCGCCGGAGCACGCTGCCGGTCGTGCGCCTCTTCTCAACGCTCTACATTGAGGTGATACGCGGTGTGCCGCTGGTGACGGTCTTCTTCATGTCCCAGCTCATGTTGCCCCTCTTCCTACCCGAGAATGTGCGTGTGGACAGCCTGCTACGCGCAATGGTTGGCGTGACGCTCTTCAGCGCCGCGTACCTAGCGGAGAATGTGCGTGGTGGCCTCCAGTCTATCCCTCGGGGGCAGACAGAGGCGGCGCAGGCCCTGGGTCTGAGCACCTTCCACACCACGATGCTCATCACCTTGCCGCAGGCCCTGCGCGCGGTGATTCCAGCACTCGTGGGGCAGTTCATCAGCCTCTTCAAGGATACCTCGTTGGTGGCGGTGGTGGGTATCTTCGACCTGCTGGGGGTCGCGCAGTTTGTCATCAAGCAGCCGGCCTGGCTGGGAACGCCGGGCGGCGTCTGGCGCGAAACCTTTGTCTTCATCGCGCTGATCTACTTTATCATCAGTTTTACGATGTCCCGTGTCAGCCTCCGTATCG
>JACCSL010000837.1 GCA_013812995.1 Ardenticatenales bacterium
CCCTCACCCCCACGTCGCTTCGCTCCGTGGCCCCTCGCCCGAAATCGGGAGAGGGGCGGCCGCAGGCCGGGGAGAGGGCCACCACGCAGAGCCACCCCTCAACCACAAATTCCATCAGAACCAGCAATATGTTATTGGGCAATGTGCGGATGATTTAGAACGAGGGGCGCTCATTACGGTTCAAACTGGGCGAATTCGAATCCGTCACCTTCCTATCATTGCTGATGTGGATGAAAGCTGATTTTCTTGCGAGGTCCCAATGCCCACCCACTTTCTGCTCGTTGACGGTCATTCCATCGCCTTTCGCGCCTTTCACGCGCTGCCGGACAGCCTCCGCGACCCGGCGGGAGAGTCGGTTCAGGTGGTTTACGGCTTCCTCTCTATTCTCTTCAAGCTGATTACCGAACTAAAGCCGGAACTCGTTGCCGTCGTCTTTGACGAGGGGCGGCCCTTCCGCGAGGAGTTCTTTCCGGAGTACAAGGCGGGGCGGCAGGAGATTGACCCCGCTGTTGAGCGGCAGGTGGCGCGGCTCGATACAGCGCTGGAGGCAATGGACATTCCACGCTACCGCGCTGCTGGCTACGAGGCCGACGATGTGATTGCCACGCTCGCCACCCAAGCCCACGCGCATGAGGACATCCACACGATTATCCTCAGCGGTGACCGCGATCTCTTCGGCCTGATTGGCCCGCGAAGCACCATTCTCTATCCGACCCGTTCCATGAAAGAGGCGGAGCACTACGACGCCGCGCGGCTGTATGAGCGCTGGGCCATCGAGCCCACACAGGTGGCTGATTTCAAGGCGCTCGTTGGCGATAGCAGCGACAACATCCCTGGCGTGCGGGGCATCGGTGAGAAGAGCGCGGCAGCGCTCCTCCAGCAGTTCGGCACCCTGGAGGCGATCTACGCCGACCTGGCAGCGGTGGCCGCCGCTCGCACACGGAAGGCCCTGGAAGCAGGCCACGAGAGCGCCCTGCTCAGCCAGCGGCTAGCAACGCTTGTCCATGATGTACCCCATATTCACTTTGATCCCAGTGCCTGCCGCCTAGCCTATGACCGCGCCCGCGTCGAGGGCGTCTTCGACACCCTCGGCTTTGACTCTCTGCGGAAGCGGCTACCATAACCGTTGGAGCGGAAGAGCGTTGGAGCGATAGAGCGTTTGCCGTTGTTCCAACGCTCCAACGTTCCAACGCTCCAACGCTTCGGGGGCACGTCGCGTGCTTGGGAGTATCTACTGTATTGATAGCAAGGAGCGTGGTATGACCATTCGGCGTCCTGACAACAAGGAGCCTTCCCCCGATAAGGGGAGTAAGAAGAAAAAAGAGTCGTCTGACTTCCAATTCCCGGGAAGCGGCGGGAATATTCAGCGTGGATTGTGGTTGTTACTGCTGGGGCTTCTTGTGTGGAACGGGTACAACATGCTCTTCAACCAGAACACCCCACAGGTCGATTTGCCCTACAGCACATTCATCAATCAGGTTGAGAGTAAAAATGTAGAGAGCGTGACGATTGTTGGCAGCGAGTTGCGCGGTACGTTCCAGGAGGCGATTTCCTGGCGTGCGGACGCAGAAAGCCCCACCGCCGCGCTGGAGCCAGGCGAGGGTATTCCTCTGTACGAGGAGTTCACCACGACTATACCGGAGATGGAAGACCCCGAGCTGTTGCCCCTGCTGCGTGCCAATGGGGTTCACATCAGCGCCGAGACGCCGGGGACACCATTGTTGATCTCCATTCTCATCAATAGCATTCCCTTCCTGATCCTGGTGGGGCTTCTGGTGTGGTCCAGTCGCTCGATGCGGCAGGTACAGGGCGGCATCTTCCAATTTGGCAAGTCCAAGGCGGAGCGCTATTCCGAGAATACGCCAACGGTGACATTTGGCGACATTGCGGGTGAGGAGGAGGCGAAACTCGAACTCACGGAAGTGGTTGACTTCCTGCGTCATCCCGAGAAGTACCTCGCGCTTGGGGCTAAGATTCCACGGGGAATTCTCCTCGTGGGGCCGCCAGGCACGGGAAAGACGCTCCTGGCCCGTGCCGTGGCTGGAGAGGCCGGTGCGCCGTTTTACAATATTTCTGCCAGTGAGTTTGTAGAGATGTTCGTGGGCGTCGGAGCCAGCCGCGTGCGAGATCTCTTTGACCGTGCCAAGAAGGATTCGCCCGCCATCATCTTCATTGATGAGATCGACGCCGTGGGGCGACGGCGCGGGGCGGGTATGGGCGGCGGCAACGATGAGCGCGAGCAGACCCTCAACCAGATTCTTGTGGAACTGGATGGGTTTGAGGAAAACGCCAACCTTATCGTCATCGCGGCGACGAACCGACCGGATGTGCTAGACCCAGCTCTGCTGCGCCCTGGCCGCTTTGATCGCCAGGTGACGGTGGGGCTGCCGGACCGTGAGGGGCGACTCGGGATTCTCAGGATCCATGTACGCGGTAAGCCGCTCGCGCCGGATGTCGATCTGGAAATCCTGGCACGCGCCACCCCTGGCTTTTCCGGGGCGGATCTGGCCAATCTTGCCAACGAGGCCGCGCTCCACGCGGCGCGCAAGGGCAACAAGCGAATCCTGCGCGCCAACTTCGATGCGGCGCTGGACAAGATCATGCTCGGTGTGGAGCGCCCCCGCCTGATGGACCCATACGAGCGTAAAGTGGTCGCCTATCACGAGGCGGGCCATGCCCTGATTGCGCGCCTGACGCCGGGAACCGATCCGGTTCACAAGGTGACGATCATTCCACGCGGGCGGGCCCTGGGCGTGACCTACCAACTACCTGTAGATGACCGTCTGAACTATCCCCGCGATTACCTTCTGGGGCGCATCACTATATTGATGGGCGGACGTGCCGCTGAAGAAGTCGCCATTGGCGAGATTACGTCGGGTGCGCAGAATGACCTTCAGGAAGCCGCCAAGCTGGCCCGCCGCATGGTGACCAAGTGGGGCATGAGTGAGGAACTGGGCGTCCTTGCCATTCCGAGCGACGACGAGAACCCCTTTCTGGGGTATGAGATGACCCAGCATCGCAACATCGGCGAGGGCCTTGCGACGCAGATTGACCTTGCCACGCGCAAGATTGTAGAGGAGGCGCATAGCCGCGCCGCCCAGTTGCTCACCCACCACCGTACCCTGCTAGATAGCCTGACAGAGCGCTTGCTCGAGCATGAGACCCTTACCGCCGAGGCGCTGGCCGAGATTTGGACCGGCACAGAGGAAGAGTTGCTGGGCGCGGCCCCCGCTTCATAATCCCTCATCCTCGGCCCGTCGCTCCTCGTCACTACTTCTTGAGGGCGGCGGGCTGGGCGGCAGACTCGCCCCGCCGGATGGGTCATCAGGGGATTTATTCAGGAAGGCATCAATGATGGAGAGTTGCGTTTCCTGGTAGGGTTCCTTGTCCCAGTGTACCTGGCCGCCCAGGTGCAATACCACCACCCACAGCGCGCGCGAATAGCGGTAGAAGGCGATGGGGAAAATCAGAGCATACGCAGACCACAGGAGCAGATGCACCCAGGTCGGCCACTCGAAGAACATCTCGCTCGCGCTGTAGCCGACCAGAAAGAGGAAGGCGGTTACGAGAATCGAGATTGTCATGCCACCCGTGACCTCCCCCTCGTGCCGCTCGAAGCGAACATAGCAGTGGGGGCAGAGCGTATTCATCGTGAACCAGTTCTTGAACAGCTTTCCCTGCTCGCAAACCGGACACTTTAACCGGATTCCTGTGTCCCAGAAAAGTTCAAGAACGGTACGCATCCCTGCCTCCTTGCATCTCGTCTGCGTTTGTATCTTCACTGCACCGTCAACTGCTCCGCCAGCCAGCCGCCCGCCAACACGATCCCCAGAATCCAGAGCGCGAGGACCAGGACGGCACCGAGTCGGCTCACAGGTCGTCCCTCGGCCATGCGAAGCGCGGCCTCTGCGCGAGCATCCCGTATCACCTCTTCAGGGATGAGGCGCAGGGCAACCCAGAGGCCCAGTGGTAACAGCAGCGCATCATCCAACAGCCCCAGGAGGGGAATGAAGTCCGGGATAAGATCGATGGGACTGAGGGCGTAACCGACCACCAGGGCCACGAAGAACCGGGCCGCCCAGGGCGTGCGCGCGTCCTGATAAGCCAGATAGAGCACCAGCGTCTCGGACTTCAGGTGTGTTATGGTTGCCTTCCAGCGGGCGGCCAGTTTTTTCATCTGCTACTCATCGGAGGACGCCTCTTCCTTCTCTGAGCCAATCCGGTAAACTTCTCCATTGACCTCAATGCTATCCCCTGGGTAAATCTTCTTGCGGCGGCGTGTCTCCACTACCCCATTGACCTTGACCTCGCCGCCCTGGATCATTCCCTTGGCCTCACCGCCTGTTCTGACGATGCCAGCGAGCTTCAACACCTGCTGCAATTCGATGTGTTCCTGCGGCTCATTCTCTTCCTGCATACCCTCCCCCTGCAAAGATCATCGTTCCAAGGCTAAAGCGTAAGGGCTAAAACGTAAAAAGGCAATGGGAAATTGCTGTTTACTTTTTGCCTTTTGCCCTGCTATACTCCCCGCATGTCCACGGCCCTCCTCTCTCTACTTCTCGACACGCTGGCGCGTGGAGAGGCCGTTGCCAGAGTGGTGGTTATGGAGGGCGCGGAACGTGCTCTTTGGGCTCTGGTACGAGCAAGTGACGCGCCAGGATGGGACGCATTGGGGGCCAGCGACGCAGTCCTGAACGAGGCTCGCCAGGCATTGCTCAACCGCCGCTCCGTGACGCTTCAACAAGAGGGCCGCGCCTACTGGATTGAGGTGCTTGGTAGCCCCCCCACCTTGCTCATCGTGGGGGCTGGTCACATTGCGGTTCCGCTGGCAATCCTTTGTGCCCTCTGTGAGTTTCGCGTGGTTGTGGTCGATGACCGACCGCAGTATGCCAACCGCGCTCGCTTCCCTGACGCGGCGGAGATTATCGTCGACGAGTTTACCACGACGATGCGCCGCTTTCCTTTTAATGCCGACACCTATGTGGTCCTGGTCACGCGCGGTCATACCCACGACATAGATTGCCTGGTGGAGGTTCTGGACCGACCGCATGGCTACATCGGGATGATCGGCTCGAAGCGGCGGGTGCAGGCGGTATGGAAGCTGCTAGAGCAGGAACGCGCCATCGTCCCCGAGCGACTGGGGCGCGTCTTTGCCCCCATCGGTCTGGACGTTGGCGCGGAGACGCCCGCCGAGATAGCCGTTGCCATCATGGCGGAGATCACGCTCGTGCGGCGCAGCGGCACCGGCCAACCCTTGAGTGACGCGCTGAGGGAGCGCGGCGCACGGGTTCACCAGGCACGTATTCAACAGCGAAAGTAGAGAGCACTTTTGACGATATGAAAATTGAGGGACGCTACATCTTCCATGTACCCATCGAAGACGTCTATGAGGCCCTGCGGGATGAGGCGTTGCTCCGGCAAGCATTGCCCGGCCATGTCTATTTTAAGATGACCTCCCCCACGGAGTACG
>JACCSL010000847.1 GCA_013812995.1 Ardenticatenales bacterium
GGTCCGGTTCGCGTGACTGGCTGGTTGAAACGCTCAAGCTGGAAGGCGTCCCGGCCTGGAATTACCCCGCCCTGATCGAGATGCCCTGGGTCAAGCCATGGATGCAGGCGAACCACTGGTGGAATGACCGTGAGGAGGAATTGCTCCGCTACGAGAGCAAACTGTGGAGCCGCGTCTTTGTCGTTGGCAGTCAGATGTCACCCACTGATGCTCGTATCTGTGGCGAGAAAGTGGCTGAGCTGCTTACCCGGTAATGGGACTTTCGGGGGCAGTGGCCTTCAGGGTGGATCTTTAGCATGGAACGGGAAAAGTTGCTGTTCGACCTAAACGAACTGCCTGCGCCAATCATTGACCAGTTTACCTGGTATCAGTCTACCGATGCCTTACACATCCATCGGTATGAAACGCAGGCGGCCGAAAAGTTAATCGGACTCATCGCGGAATACAATCAACTCCCAGTGGAGTGTGTCCTACTTGACGCGGGAGCAGATGGGATTCTGAGTTTGATTTTCCATTACTGTGCCCGTCAAAACCAATCGGTTTATCTACCACACCCTTCCTATACCGGGTTTCCGACGCTAGCTGCTATTGCAGGCTGTACGGTAGTGCCTTATGCCGTACAGCCACACCTCCCTCAGGTACCGGATCAGCCACCGCTCCTTATTTGCAATCCGGACAACCCATCGGGCCAACTGATCGCTGATTTGGAGAGCTATATAGCCAGACGGAACGGGTTGACCATCATTGATGAGGCTTACATTGAGTTTTGCCCTGCCATCAGCACCATTGCTCTGGTGCGAGAGGGGCGACCTGTGCTGCTGGTGCGGACGTTTAGCAAAGCATTTGGCGCGGCCAGCATTCGTCTGGGCTATCTTCTGGGTCCGGCTCCGCTTATCAAAAGAATGCGTGATTACCAGATGCGCTACCCTGTGAGTACCCTGGCGATCGAGGCGGGGATCGATTTATGGCAGCAGCGCGCCCAGATGGAAGCCAGCGTCGTTATGATTCGCGCCGCCTGCCAGGAACTACAGCAGGCGTTCCGCGAGCTGGGATTTGACGTTCTTCCAAGCCAGACGAACTTTTTTGCTTGTTTTTGTCCACCATCTGTTGATGCGGGGCAGTTGTGTGAACAACTACGTGCTCGAAATGTCTACATTCAGCTATTTAATCTGGGGGCGGGAAAGAATCCTCTTTTGCGCATCACTACCAGTGACCCCGATACCAATCAAAAACTGTTACAAATTGTCGCGTCCCTGATCTGATTATAGAACAACAGGAGAATTTTATGAATCTAGAACAACCATCCCTTGCTATTGCTGGCGCTAACGGACACTCCGGATATCGCCCACGCGTTTTCCTGGCGACCCCCATTACACCGTTGATTGCCAAGAATAATGAATTTTGTGTCGTGAGCCGCGACTCTATTCAAGCCATGCTTGCCTCGTTACGTGCGGAGGGCTTTGATGTCTTTTGCGCCATTGAACGTGAGGAATGGGGTAAAGCCCTGATGTCAGGCCATGAATGCACCCGATTGGACTACGAGGGGCTGGTGGCTGCGGATGTAATGGTTGCACTATGCACCGGTAGTTTTGGGGTACATGTGGAGCTTGGCTGGGCCAGTGCCCACCAGAAGCCGATTTTGCTGCTCGTGAATGAAACGTTTGGGATTAAAACTCCCCTGGTTGAGGGCCTTTACACCGTAAGCACCGTCGACACTCTCACGTATCAAGCAGAAACACTTCTGCCTGCGGTCACAACGTGGCAGACGACCCTCTACCCGGCTGTTTTGGATTTTATTGCGCAGCATGTGTCCCACAAGCCTGTATCGCTCGGCGTGAGCTAGATTTGAGAAGGAAGAAGTTTTGATGACCCATAAATCACCTGCCCCACAACTTATCACCGAGTGGGTTCTTGATTGGTTACGCGTTCAGCGTCAGATTGACCTATCCCCCGCCGACCCCTTTCTCAATGGGGCAATTAACTCGCTGATGCTGCTTGAACTCATCGCTGCCTGCGAAGAGAAGCTGGGGATCCGTATTCCCCTGGCGTCTCTTGTGCTGGATGATTTGCAAACCCTGGATCACTTTGCCACAGCCGTCAGCCGTGTGGCTCAGAGCGACATCCAGCGCACATGGTACAAGCTCCCCTTTGCGGCCCAGGTTGGCCCCCAGCGTATGCAGTTGTTGTTGGGCTTGCGGATGCGCCTGCCGCAAAACAGTATCGTTCGTGAATCAGATCAACCCGGCCATATTCGTGTGGGTCTACCCGTGGAAAGCACGTTGACCGAACATGACTTGCATAGGCTCATGGCTCTGTTCGTAGAGGTGTCGGCGGATGCCTGAGATAGCGTTGCCCTCTATGTCCAACTACCAATCGACGCAAAGTGGCGGCTTGCTCGCTGTGGGACAGTCAGCACAACGTTTGCAAGAGATTTGCCGTAACATCGACACCTTCTGGCAGCAATGGTCAGTCACGCCCCTCTGGCTCTCACCCCTGCGGCTCGGAGCTTCTGAGACAGAACACCCGCAGCAGGTGATATCGGCGCACACGGGGGGTAAGCTCGCTCATGCAGCCTGTTTACCATTCTTTGATGAGCTAAATGACAACACGCCTACCATCTATGCCGGGTTTAATACTGCCCACCGGCTGGAACCCCTGCGACCCCTTGATCCCACTAGCCGCTTTGAGTGTTTCCATGTGGCGGAAGTGATTATTGTCGGCGACAAAGCATTTTGCGAGCAGAGCTATCAGATGGTTCGTGACGAGCTTGGCACTTTTCTGGAAGGGTACGTGGCGGGTCGGTGGCATCGCAGCAATGATTCGTTCATGAACGAGATGACAACGAAGGAAGAATGGGTGGTTGGCTCCGGTGCCTACACTCTGGCTGTGGCGTCGGGGAACGATCACGGCCAACACTTTCTAGGTCGGCGCGGCCTGGCAGGTGAGTCAAGATGCCTTGGGATTGGCATTGAACGTCTGTTTACCGCGATACAACGCTTTGCAAAGACGCAAGAGAATTAAGCATGGTCCCGGATCAAACCTTATCCGCCCCCTGGGGCCTTGGGGCTACCTATGCGGAGGCGATGGGGGAAGGCTCCCCCGCGCAATGGCAAGCCCTCGGGCTGGAGCCGCTACCGACCGCCTGGCAGGAAAGCCTTGGCTCCCTCAGTCAGGCGAGCATCGGGATCACCCGGCCCTGCTCGCCAGTCGCCGTCAGGCGTGTCCTGGGGGGAACATGTATTCATCGCAGCGAGGGCGTCTTCCTCCAACTCCCCTATAGTGTTTTGTGGGAAGTCTTAACCGTTTGCATGTTTGCTAAACAGTTTCGTTCACCCGCCGTGATCCTTCTGCCAATTGCTGAAGAAAGTTGCTGGCACGCCGACCTGCTGCCGCAGTACCAAGAGATGGGGCTACAGTTCCAGGAGGCGCTACCCCGCTTCGGTGAGCAACTGGGGGTAGAGCTATCTGGTCACTGGCAAGAGCAGTGTGGTACCGTTGATACCATTGAGCAGGCAGGTCTTTATGGACTTTTCGCCCCATTTTCTGATGATCCCAAACGCCTCTCATATCCTTTTGGTGAAACCGACGAAGCATTGATTCTCAAGGTTTACGAGAGTTATTGCAGCCTCTACGCGATGCCTCGCATGGGTATCCAGCCGGGCGATCTTTTTGTTGAAGGAATTCATCTTGCCCGATCTGTCCTATTAGGGCTCTCAAACCGAGCTACCTATGTAGCTACCGTCCCCCTTCCTTCCCCACACGACCCCCAGCAATTTTTGATTGATCTACCGCATGTGCCACGCCTTGCGGAGCCCTATCTGTTTCCCACCCACTGGTGGGTGAATGCGCTACTACAATGTAGCTTTGGCCTAACGTTAAACGCACTGCGGGATGCTTTCCTAGATGGGCTGGCTGGTTGCTAGAATGACATTCCCCCACGCACTCCCCTCGGAGATTCAATCATTCGTCACCCAACGGCTCAGTGGCTGGCAGTGCCCGGCGGCAGAGCAGCCGGAGCGCTGGCAGGTCTTCCATTCTAATGCCTGGGTGATTCTGACTGAGACGTATGTGTTTCGGTTGGGGGACAGCATTGATCTGACGGTGTCTCGAGAAGAAACGCTGTGGGAAATCGGACGTCGTTGCGGGGCCAATACACCATCATTGCTTGAGGCGGGTATCTTCGAGGGCAAAAGTTATATGCTCTATCGCCGACTCCCTGGTACACCCGTTTGTTTGGGACGTTTGCCTCCTGTGGCAGGGCGCTTTTTGCGTACCTTACATGATACAGAGCCACCGCCCCTGACCCGCAGGGGGAACTGGCCCTCCCGACGTGAGCACCGTTATGAGGTTGCCCAGAACTGTATGAGAGCGTATTTTGGGGCCGAGCACCCTGGTTTGTGGCTAATTCAACGTGCGTGGGGTGATTTTAATCGGGCCGGACAGGTTCTCAATCACGGAGATTTTCGAGGGAGCAACCTGTTGCTCACTGAGGAGCAGCAGCTAGGGGTCATCGACTGGACAGATGCCCATCTCGGTACGCGTGAAGAAGACATCGGCGGGTGTGAGCCACAAGATATCATGGCTCTTCTTGAGGGCTATCAGGCAAAAGGTGGCTGTTCGCTAGATATGGAGCTTGTGGTAGGGCATGGATTGGCACGGGTAGCCAGTCTTGTTCAGTTCGCCGTTCTATCAAGTGACTATCTTCAGAGAGCACTTGTAACTTTGCAGCCTCTTATCTTGTCTATTGATCTTTTGCCGACTCACCTGACTCGATAAAAGGTGCCCTCTGTTTGCCCCAGTCTGTTCCCCATGCCATAATTTTTTGATTGAATAACAGCACAACGTAAGGGAATGGGATGGCAGATGAATCGCCGCTGAGTGAGCGCGAGGCTGACATCATGAGTCAGGTGGTGACTGGCGCTTCGAACCGGGAAATCGCAAAGTTCCTGGAGATCAGCCCTAACACAGTCAAAGTCCATCTGCGAAATATCTTTGAAAAGCTGGGGGTGGCCTCTCGAACCGAGGCCACCCTCCTTGTACTGCGCGAGGGCTGGGTCGAGGTGGAGGGAATGGTGCTGGTGGAGCCAGAGCTACCCGCGCGAGAGCCGCTGCCGTCCGGCGAAGAGGAGTCGTTGCTCCCCGCTCCGGCCCTTGCTGTGCTAAACCCGCCGCGAGAGGAACAGGTACTTCTGAGCCCGGCACAATGGGAATCTCGGGAGAGTGCCATAACCCTGCCTGTACGTCCCCCTCCTGAAATCGTTGTTCCACCCCGCCCTACCCGCCTGTCCGCGCCTCTTGTGGC
>JACCSL010000924.1 GCA_013812995.1 Ardenticatenales bacterium
CGGCTACCCTGTTGTCCTCCAACAGCGCACCAAGTTCTGAGGCATAAATATTGAACCCTGTTATGACAACACCTCGACGGTAGGCATCTTTAAGCCATCGACGATCTACCAGAGGAAGGGCGGAGCGGTGGATGATAACAGCGTCAAGGGGGAGTGCGCGGTCGAGGGTTTGAAGGTCTCGCCAGCAGTGGACGGTGCGTACTTGCAACTGGTTGGACAGGTGAGCGGGGTGCATGAGGGGATTGATTTCGAAGGCGTTACTCTGTATGAGGTACACGATGTGGTACTTTGGCGGTGCCGCCTCTGCCACCAGGTCAAAAGGGTGGCCGCAAGTAGGGTTGCTTTCCCTTGAGACGTATAAAAAAGACAATAGAAGCAAAAGAAGAAGAAGGAACCCCGATAGCCTGGCGAAAGCACCAGTAGCGGCGCGTTGCTGCATTTTCAGCGACGCTCTCTCAATAAATCCAGGGGATGAGCTTCTTGACGCGCTTCTGGTAGTCGGGGTAGTCGTCGGGGTACTTCTCAGTAAGCCAGCGCTCCTCGCGGCGGGCCTTGGCATCAAAGAAAACGAAGAGAAGCAGAGAAAGGGCAATGCCAATGGCGCTGCGCCGCCAGAGCGCCCAGCCCAGAGCAGCCAGGAGCAGGCCCAGATAGATGGGGTGGCGCACCAGCCCGTAGAGGCCATCCTGCACAAGTTTTCCCTGCTCGACCGGCTTGGGAAGGGCGGTGAGGTTCCGCCCCAGGTTACGGGCAGAGAAAAGTCCGATGAGTCCGCCTATGACCATCAACACATACCCAAGAGGACGCAGGATAGCCATCTCCGTCAACTGCCCATCAACTGGGGCGAGGGCGATGACCAGAAGAAGAATAAATTGCAGGACGACCCAGCCCTCGCCTCGTTCACCCATGCTGATCTCCTTTCTACCACTCGACCACAGGGGGCAACCGCTTGGCCTGCTCGACCCAGGACTGGACCCATGCCAGGGCCGGGGCTGCCACATCGCCCCGGTCAGCGGCAACCACGCGGAGGCGGTCGTAGAGGAGGCGCGGCTCTTCCGTTGCCAGGTCGCCCGTGTTCGTGATACCGGTACTATCCAGCAGCGATACCTCGTTGGGGCCTGCGCCCTGGAGGCGCAGCAGGTCCGCCTCGCGGCTCCAGCGCTTCAGCCGCGTTTTGCCCAGGCCGGTGGCCTCGACGCGCTCGCGCGCCTCGGGGCTGGCAGCCGCTGCCAGCAGGTCGCTGACGGTCTCGATACCCGCGCCGCGCAGCTTCTGCGCGAACGCCTCGCCGACGCCATGCAGGGCCGAGATGGGCGTGAAGGCCCCCAGGTCGCCCGCGCCACTGCCCGGACGCTCGGCCAGGGTAGTGACCTCGGTGCGCAGGAGTTCCAACTCTTCGCGCAGCTCCTCGCCGACGGTTAGAGATAATTCCTCGCGCAGCTCCGCGATGGCCTCCTGCCAGCCTGCGGCCTGCTCCGCTCCCTCACCCTCGGGACGCCCTCGCTCGGCCGCCTCCGCGATTTCGCTCCGTAGCTCCTCGACCTCCAACCCCTGCGTCTTCTGCTGCTCGCTGATTCCTTCCAGAAACGCATTGAGCTTCGCAAACTCGGTCGCCACGGCAGTCTCCAGCCGCAGAAGCGCCTGTCGCTGCTCCTCGCCGCCGGGAGCCGTCAGACGGACGGGGGTCCCATCGTAGCGCAGCCGCCCACTGAGGTCGGGCAGGGTGGCATTGCTATGGCGGTGGGAGAGCGAGGGCGCGCGGCGCGCCACGGAGCCATCGATCAGCCAGCCACTTGGCCCCTGCTGGAGCCGGGCCAGGGGGATTGTCTCATCGTCGCGCGGCACACTGGGCAGCCAGACGACCTCTACACTGTCCTGCTCGCGCAGGGGGTGCTCCTCGCCCTCCAGCTCCTCCACAAGGGCGTGGTAGCGCAGGCAGAGCCAAAGCGGGCCAGCCTCGCCGGGCGCGGGCAGTGAAAGCGGCTCGTCCAGCCCGATGGGCCGACCCTCGCCGTCAAAAGCCACACCAGGAGAGATCTGGAGCAATCCGCTGTCCGGCTCCTCCTGAACATCAAAGCCATAGAAGATAAAGCCTGTACCCAGAGCTAGCCGTAGCTGGCGCAGCGCGCCCATCACCATATCATGAAAGAACGCCAGGAGGCGAGGCTCTATCTCCTGCCCCGCGCGAAAAAAGATACGAGCCATTGGTGATCCCTTGGGAAGATGTAGAGAGCGCAGAAACAATATAGACAATGTAACCACAAGCAGCAGGGCTTGGCAACGCGACTGGCTTGGGGGACTTGCCTTTGCATCGAAAAGCAGCGAAAATTGCCGAAACCCATCACGTCGCCCCTCCTCCATCTGGAAGCGAAGTATCATGCCCTCTTGGCTCCGCCGCTTACTTACCGCCCCTGCTGTTGACGAAGAACAGGCAGCAACGACCTTCTTCCTCAACACCATCCTGCTGGTGTTACTGGGTGTTTCTTTGATAACCACCCCTCTCCGCGCGTTTCTCAGTAGCGGGGAGATGTTTTTTCTCACGATCACTATCGGGATTGCCGGCACCCTGGTGCCACTGGCGCTTCTTTTCCTGATGCGGCGCGGTCATATCAGATTGGCGAGTGTCTTGCTCGCGATCCTCTTATGGGGACTTGTTACCTTCACGGTGGTGCAGTTCGGTGGGCTTCGGAGCGACAGCACCGTAGGGTATAGGCTCGTGCTTGTGGTAGCCGCGCTCCTCCTGGGCGGTTGGGTCGTGCTTGCCTTTACCGGGTTGATTCTACTGACGACATTTGGCATCTTTTATGCGGAGCACATCGCCCTGATCAAAGGCGAGGTGCCAACGACCCTGCTAGACTGGAGCATCTACGCCACGATATTTGCGCTGCTGGGGGCACTGTTGTACCTGGCAGCGACTCAGATCAGCAAGAGTCTTAACATGAGCCTGGCACAGGTCCATCAAAATGAGCGTGCCAGAGCAGAGAGCCAACAGGCGCTGCTGGCTCGAACGCGGGCACTCACCGCCAGTGCGGAGGTCAGCCGTCGCCTCTCGTCGATTCTGAACCAGGAGCAGCTTGTGCATGAGGTGGTGGAGCAGGTGAGGGCCGCCTTTTCCTACTACCATGTTCAGATTTATCTCTATGATTCGGAACGGACAGAACTTCGCCTGGTCGGTGGTACGGGCAAAACAGGGCAGACCATGCTAGCCAAAGGGCACAGTATTGCTCAGGGACAAGGACTGGTGGGGCGCGCGGCGGAGACAAATGGGGTGGTGTTGGTTCCAGATGTCTCCATAGCACAGGAATGGCTATCGCATCCGCTGTTGCCGGAAACACGCACGGAAGCAGCCGTCCCTATCACGCTCGGGGGGCGGGTGTTAGGGGTGTTGGATGTGCAGCACACCCAAGTGAATAGTCTTACGGAGGATGATGTCGGTCTACTACAATCCATTGCCGATCAGGTGGCAGTGGCGCTCCAGAACACCCAACTCTACGAGCAGGCACAGCGGCAGGCCGAGCGTGAGGCCCGTGTGCTCCAGATCAGCCAGAAGATCCAGTATGCAACCAGTGTGGAAAGTGCCCTTCGTATTGCCGTCCGTGAGCTGGGGGAAACGCTGGGAAGCCCGGCGAGCGTTCACCTGACGCTTCCCCCGCTGGAGCAACCCGCCAGTCAGTCTACGACACAGGAGGAATGATGCAGAGACTCGCTTTCTTGGCTATGATTCTTGCCGTGCTACTTCTGAGTGCCTGTAACGCTCAGGACACAGTCGCCGTCGAGACGGTCGCACCAGCAACCCTGAAGCCCGGTGATGCCATTCCTGCGCCCACGGGGGAAGTGGTCCTGACGATTTCTGGGAAGATCAGCAACACCAATGCTGAGAATATGCTCCTCCTTGATATTGCAACCTTGGAGAAGATGGGATTGGTAAAATACACCGTGACGGACCCCAGTCTGAACGAGCAATTCACCTACACGGGTGTCCTGCTCGCTGACCTTCTGAAAGTCATTGGGGCTGCCCCCGATGCAACCCTTGTCCACATGACAGCACTTGATGAGTACGAGGTAGATGTTGAGATCGCTGAGACTGAAAAGTGGCCCGTTCTGCTCGCCACACAGACAGCAGGTAGTTATATGCCCATCGAGAGCAATGGCCCTACACGGATCATATTTCCCTTTGATGATATCTCTGAGGTAGATATTCCAAAATACTCCGACTTGGCGATCTGGAATCTGGTAACGATGGAGATTCAGTAAGGATGGCGAACCGCCCGAGCCAACAATCCCTATCACCCGCTCAACTTGCGCTTGGACTGGTGATAGGGATATTGATTGTTGTGGCCGAGGTGGTAATTTTTAGAGCCTATCTCAACAGCAATGCGACGGCGGATGATTTTCGCAGGTCCGGGAACCTCATCACGATCATTGCCAATGTGCAAAGCGAGTTGCTGAGACTCCAGATCGATAGTGGGCGCTATTTGGCAGACCCCAGCCAGGATCGCCAGCCGGTGACATTGCGACGTGCCTTTGTGAGCAACCAGATGCGGGATGGGCAGGGGGTGATCCAGGGCAATCCAGAGGCTATGCTTGCCTTTGAGGAGCTTCAGCGCCAGCTAGCGGAGTATGATGCTCTGATGGCGAGCCTGGAGGAGGCGGGAGAGGGGGAAGCGCGGGCAGAACGTGCTCGACAGATTGCCCCATTGGTAGATGATGTTCTTAGCCGCGCCACGTCGGCCAATGAGGGTCTCTATGACCGCCAGGAGATTGCCTTTGATCAGACCATCGTCAATGCCCTGGGAGCCCAAAGCACCTCACAGATCCTTCTACTGGGGATGAGTGGTCTCCTGCTCTTCCTCGGGGTGGGCCTGGCCTTTTCGTTGCGCCGCTCCGTCCAGGCAGAGTTCAAGCAGGCTTATGCCCTGGTGGGGTCGCTGGAAGAGGCAGTGGCGGAGCGCACCCGCGACCTTGCGCGTGCGGCTGAGGTTGGACAGTCGATGGCCGCTGTCCGTGATCTGGGTACCCTGCTGAAGGAGGCAGGGGCGCTGATCCATTCCCGCTTCGACCTCTCCCGCACCTGGATATTCCTGGCTGATACCACGGGTCGTACCCTGATCCTGCGCGCGGCCATCGGGGGGCAGGGCGTGGAATCGGCTGCGCCTCAGCCGATTGATGATGACTCCATTGAGGGACGCGCGCTGGATCAGGAAGACGCCAGTGTTCCTCGGCAGCAGTGCCCTGGGCGAGCCCACGACGCTGGCTGTTCCCCTTCTGGTGGATGACCGTGTGCTGGGGATTCTCACGCTCCAGAGCATACAGTCCGGCGTCCTCACGGAAAGTTCCATCCCAGCCTTCCAGGTGTTGGCGGGCCAACTTGCCATCGCCATTGAGAATGCGACCCTCTTTGCCGAGATCAAGCAGGCCCGTGCAGAGGTGGAAGCGCAGGCGCGCCGTCTGACGCGCGAGGGCTGGACCGCCTACCTGGAGCCCAGGGAAGGCCGGGCGCTGGGATTCAGCTATGATCTGAAAGAAGTCTCGCTGCTCCCCGAGCCGCCTGGCCCGGATGAGCAGGGCAGGGTCGCGCACCCGTTGACCCTACGCGGCGTACAAATCGGAGAGTTGAGCGTGGCTCGTCTAAGGTCGCAGGGCGACGATGAAGCCCTCGCCCTGGTGACGACGGTTGCCAACCAGTTGAGTGCTCACATTGAGAATCTGAGGCTGGCGGAGCGAACCGAGCGTGCGCTGGCCGAGAGCGAGGAGCAGGCATACCGCCTCGCCGTGCTGAACGAGATCAGCGAGCAGCTGAGTCGGGCGCTGACCGAAGATGAAATCTACCAGGTAGCGGCCAACAAAATAGAGCAGATGCTACCCACCGATCGCACCAGCGTCATACTCCTCACCGATTCCGGGGAGCTGGAGCTGTTCGCGCTGCATTCTGAGCAGGGCCTGACGCCGCTGGGCATGCACTTGCCCCTGGAAGAAACAACAGTGGGGCAGGTGATCCAGGAGCGGCGGCTCATCATCACCCCCGACACGCGGGCCAGTGCTCAGGTTGATGGGCATGGCATGGCAACCCAGGGGCTACTCTCCACGATGAGCGCGCCCCTGATTGTGGGGGGGCGGGCCATCGGCGCGTTGAATGTGGCGAGCCGCGTTCCCGAGGCATACACCGTCCGCGATGCCGAGATCATGATCCAGGGGACCTCTCTCCTCGCCTCCGCCCTGGAGAACCGTCGCCTCTTCCAGCAGGTGGAGACGGCGCTGACCGAGGCCCATCGTACGGCAGAGAGGCTCCGCGAGCTGGACCGGCTCAAGAGCGCCTTCCTGGCCAACATGAGTCACGAGTTACGCACGCCACTGAACTCCATCATTGGCTACACCGAGGTGCTGTTGATGGGCATCAGCGGGCCGCTCAACCCGGAAACCGTGGAGGATGTAGAGGCCATTCGCACCAGCAGCTACCATCTTCTCGGTCTTATTAACGACATCCTGGATCTGGCGAAGATCGAGGCGGGGTACCTGGCGCTGATTCAGGAAAATATCTCCATCAAGACCCTCATGGATACGATTCGGGCCAACTACGATGGGCTGCTTCGCAACAAGCCCGTTTCCCTCATCGTCGAGATGGCGGTCGACCTGCCGCATCTGTGGGCTGACAGCCTGCGACTGAGCCAGGTGCTAACCAATCTGCTTTCCAATGCCGTCAAGTTTACCGACCAGGGAACCATCTGGCTGCGCGCCTACCAGGAGGAGACAATGCTCGTCTTCGAGGTAGAAGACAGTGGCATCGGGATGAGTGAGCAAGATCTGGGAACGATATTCGAGGAGTTTCATCAGGTGGACAGTTCCCACGCACGCCGCGCGCAGGGTACCGGGCTTGGGCTCGCCATCACCCGCCATCTTGTCGAAATGCATGGCGGCACAATCAATGTGCGCAGCACGCTGGGCAAGGGGAGCACCTTCACGGTGCGCATCCCGCTGACGCCCGGCAGAGTCACATCCGAGCTGCTTCAGGAAGGCAATTGACGGCGCTCCTGACGTACCCGCCACTCCAGGTAGGCTTCCTCAAACTCGTCACTCTCCATGTCAACTCATTCAGAAGCCCCCATCCCGTGAAGAATATGACAAAGAGGAAGGGGACCACGAGCCCGGACAGCACAGGAACATTCAGCAAATGGACTTCTTCCTCCCCGTAAAATTCTCGATGCGGTTTAGCTATGGGT
>JACCSL010000942.1 GCA_013812995.1 Ardenticatenales bacterium
CGTTGGTTCCTTCCACGGATGAACCTATGGCTCAATGAGCCTATCTGCCTCGAAGGGTATCCACCGTCAGGATTTCGAGCCGCTCGTGGGGGGCATTCTCCATGTGCCCTACGGCTATTGCTACCGCTGTCCTATCAACCTGACCTACCCCTCCTGCAACATCGACTGCATCGACTTCATCGAGCGCAACATCTTCCGCTTCAACGACCCCTCGGAGTTTGCGGCGATCTTCGTCGAGCCCATCCAGGGCGAGGGCGGGTATGTGCTGCCTCCCGAGGGCTGGCACGCGAAGCTGCGCGCCCTGTGCGACCAGCATGGGATTCTGCTTGTGGCAGACGAGGTACAGACCGGCATGGGGCGCACAGGGCGCTTCTTCGCGATGGATCATTTCGGGGTAGAGCCAGATATCACCTGCATCGCCAAGGGCATCGCGAATGGGCTGCCGCTGGGAGCCATCGTGGCGAAGGCGGAGGTGATGGATTGGGAGTATGGCTCGCACGCCAACACCTTCGGCGGAAACCCGGTTGCCTGCGCCGCCGCGATGGAAACTATCCGCGTCATCGAGGAAGAAGGGCTGCTTGAAAACGCCATCGCGATGGGTCAGCGGCTTATGCTCGGCCTTGGCCACCTGGCGGAGGAGCACCCGACGATTGGCGATGTGCGCGGCCTCGGGCTGATGGTCGGCGCGGAGCTGATAGAGCCGGAGACGGGCGAGCACGCGAAGAAACTCCGTGACCTCGTCTCGGACAAGGTCTACTACCGGGGAATGCTGATTCTGGGCGCTGGCCCCTCCACCATGCGCTTCCTCCCCCCCCTGAATGTGACCACTCACGAGATCGACCTGGCGCTCGACATCTTTGCCCAGGCTCTGCACGAGGGAGAGGTTGAGTTGGGTATGGGCTAATCGTAATGCCACAAAAACGGGCGACTCCGTAGGGAGCCGCCCGTTTTTTGACTTTTGAGGGCGAAATTCCCATAACTTGGCAGCTTTTCAGAGGAGACACCCATGCGATACTTTTTGCTCTTGACGATGCTGCTGGGCTGGCTGGCGTTGGGTCAGCACACGAGCCAGGCGGCGGAGAAACCTTTTCGCCTCCCCTTCGACACGCCACCCGGCCCGGACAGCTGGTACCTGGGACAGCCCTATGGCAATACGACCGGGGCCTACCGCCAACGCAGCACGACCTACCGCTACGGGCAGGGCATTCATTTTGGGATAGATTTATCCGCGCCCTGCGGCACCCCGGTGGTTGCCATTGGCGATGGCGTGGTGCTCCACGTCGATGGGCCGCATGGCTCGCCGCCGCACAACGTGGTCATCGAGCACCCGAACGGGTACAGTTCGCTCTACGGGCACCTGCTGGAGCGAGCCAAGTTGACGGTGGGCCAGTCGATTCGGGCGGGGGACGTTGTGGCCTTGAGCGGCGACTCCTTCGGCACCTGCCTGGCTGCGCCCCACCTGCACCTGGAGATTCGCGATCATTCCCGCACGCGCCTCTACAACCCGATGCTGCTCATCGACGCGGACTGGGACACGCTGGCCCTGCTTGGCCCAACACCCCGCGCCTTCCAGCGCGATCTCGCGGAGCCGCGCCGCTGGCAGAGCCTCTACGATCAACCGGAGGCGCGCTTGCAGGGGCCGCTGCTCAACAACTTCGCCAGCACATGGCCCCCCAGCTTGGGTGGGCGGTGAGGATGATGCAAAGATGACCAAAAAAAGCCGTCACCTTGGCCTTATGCTCCTCCTGCTTCTATTGCTATCCGGCTGTCGGATGGGCGAGGGTGAACACCCGGCGGTTGCAGCAGAGGCAACGCCCGCGCTCCCGACCGCTCCCCCGCTCCTTGCTCCAACGCTCCCTCCCTCCCCCACCGCTATTCCCTCTGCCACGGCCACCGCCGAGCCCACCGCTATACCGATGCCCGCGCTGCGCCAACTCACCACGGGCGGCTGCTGCGTGAACCCCGCGTGGCGTGCCGATGGTCAGGCGGTGCAATTCCTGGACAAACCCCGGCCCGATGCGTCGGTGG
>JACCSL010000969.1 GCA_013812995.1 Ardenticatenales bacterium
CCCCCACGTCGCTTCGCTCCGTGTCCCCTCTCCCGAAATCGGGAGAGGGGCGGCCGACGGCCGGGGAGAGGGCTCCGCTAGCCCGCTTCCCCTCTTCCATACCACAAATTCCGTCAGAAGCAGTTACGTTTTAGCAACCCCTAGTCTTTACAGGAGCACACACTCATGGCAATCGCCATTTCTATGCCGCAACTCGGGGAGTCCGTCACCGAGGGAACCGTCGGCAGATGGCTCAAGCAGGTGGGAGATCGAGTCGAGAAGTACGAGCCCCTGCTTGAGGTCATCTCTGACAAGGTAGATACGGAGATCACCGCCACAGAAGGCGGGACGCTTCTTTCGATTGAGATTGAGGAAGGGGCAACCGTACCCGTGGGGACGGTGCTCTGCTACCTCGGGGAAGCCGGAGAGAGTACCGGGCAGGGCGGCGGCGCGCCTACCGTGCAGAAAACGCCTGTAGAGATGCCTGTTGCGCCGCCCATCGCCGCCCCTGCACCGCCTCCATCGCCTCGCCTCATGGAGCGGCTCACCGAGCGCGCCGTGCCAGCACCCGTGCCGGAGCCAGCAACCAAGAGTAACGGGGCCGCGCAGACCATCACGCCGGTAGTAGCGCGGATGCTCAGCGAGCATAACATTGATCTGAGCCAGGTGCAGGGCAGCGGGCGCGAGGGACGGGTGACCAAGCGCGACATCGAGGAGTACCTGGAGCGACGAGGGCAACCCGCCGCGCCCGCGCCAACCCCCGCCATGCCAACCCCGCCGCCTGTCGCTCAGCCAGCGGCAGCGCCGGTGGCACCGACCCCGACGGTGGCCCCCATCGCCCCTGCTACGCCACCGGCCCCGCAGATCCAGCGTCCGGCCCCGCCCGCACCCGCTCCGGCAGCCCGCCCTATCGCGGCTCAGCCTGGCGAGTTGCTCCCGCTGACGAATATGCGGCGGCGCATCGCGGAGCACATGGTCAATTCCAAGCGCACCGCCCCGCACGTCACCACGGTCTTCGAGGCTGACCTGGGTGCGATCAGTGCCCACCGCAACGCCAATCGCCGTGACTTCGAGGCGCGCGGCGTACGACTAACCTTCATGCCCTACTTCGTGGAGGCGGTGGTTCATGGGCTGCGCAACCATCCTCTCGCCAACTCGACCTTTACCGAGGATGGAATCCAGCTCCTCAAGGATCTGAACATCGGGGTGGCCGTGGCCACACAGGGCGGCGCGGGGCTGCTCGTTCCGGTGGTCCGGCGCGCCGACGAGAAGAATCTCTTCGGCCTGGCGCGCGATATGGATGACATCACCCAGCGCGCCCGCCGCGGCGGCCTGACGCCCGACGATATGGGCGGCGGCACCTTCACCATCTCGAATCATGGGGTAGGGGGCTCCCTCTGGGGAACGCCCATCATCAACCAGCCGCAGAGTGCCATCCTCGGCATCGGCAAGATTCAGAAGCGCGTCGTGGTGACCAAAGAGGACGCCATCGCCATCCGCCCGATGGTCTACCTCTCTCTGACCTTCGACCATCGCGTGCTGGACGGAGCCACCGCCGACGCCTTCATGGCGGATGTGGTGAATCGTCTGGAGCAGTACCGCTAACGTTTTGCGCCCTTTCGGTTGTCAAAGGCCTCTTCTTTTTCAGAGAAGGGGTCTTTGCTTTTAAAATGTAGGAATTATCCGCCGCAAACGAGGGAGCCGATGGCAATTCGAGAGATTGTATTTCACCCCAATGACACCCTGCGCCGCAAGGCCGCGCCGATTGAACAGTTCGACCCGGCCCTGCGCGCGCTCTCCAAGGATATGCTGGAAACGATGCAGCTCGCCGAGGGTGTAGGACTGGCAGGGCCACAGATCGGCGTGGCGCAGCGCATCTTCGTCATGCGCGTAAGGGAGAATGATCAACGCGCAGAGGGGGATCCACTGGCAGGTAAGCCTCTGGTGCTGATCAATCCTGAGATCGTGGAAGAAAGCCTGGAGATGGTAGAGGGTATGGAAGGGTGCCTGTCCATCCCCGGTTATGCGGGGCTGGTAGACAGGCATCAGAAAATCGTGGTCCTGGCGCGCAACGAGTGGGGAAAGCCCAAGCGCTATGTGGTCGAGGGATATCTGGCACGAGTGATGCAGCATGAAATCGACCATCTGGACGGTATTCTTTTCCTGGATCGATTGAAAGGGGATGACAAACTCTTCAAGGTCGTTGAGCACGAGGAAGAGGCGGCTTCGGAGTAGTCGCATCTGCTGCTATACTTTCCTGTTTACTCACCCATCCCCTCCCCGAGACGCAAATTGCGAATGAACATCATCCTTGTTGATGACACAGCCGATCATCTGGAGTTACTCTCCGAATTTTTACAAGATCTGCGCCCGAACGCGACCATCTACTGCCTGCAAGATGGTCTGGAATTGTCCCGCTGGCTGGATGAGACGCCCATCGATCTCCTCATGGTGGACCTGATGATGCCGACCATCAACGGCTTCGAGCTGGTTCGGAAGGTGCGGCAAAATAGACGCTGGGCAACGCTGCCCATCATCGCTGTTTCAGGGCTGAGGCAGTCCAATCACCGCGTCGAACTGGAGAAAGCAGGGTTTAGCGATTACATCGTCAAGCCCTACGAGATAAGCGACCTGGTCCGCGTGCTCGACCATTACCTACCCTAGCAATTTACCAACTTCGCCGCGAACGCCGCTCCACTCGGGCGGCGTTTTCCTTGATATGCGTCTGAGGTACCTATGTCCGACGAGATCACTCCCACCTACGATGACCTGCAAAATCTGATAGAGCGCCTGCAAGATGGCGAGACGGGCGCGGAAATCAACGCCCTGCTCGCGGAGCTGCACCCGGCGGACTGGGCCGACATCATCGAGGAGCTACCGCCCAAGGCGCGCATCCAACTCCTTCGTGCTCTGCCCGTAGAAGACGCGGCGGAGGTCCTGGAATATATCGAGGATGAAGAGACCGTCGCCATCGCCGACCAGATGGCGCTGGAGGAATTGGCGGCGATTCTCGACGAGATGGCCCCGGACGCCGCCGCCGATCTCCTGGGCGACCTGGACCCGGCCAGAGTCGAGGCACTGCTGGCAGAGATGGACGAGGAGGATGCGGTGCGTCCCCTCCTCGCCTTCCCCGACGATACGGCGGGCGGCCTCATGGTGCCCCTACCCTTCTCGCTCCGCAGCGATATGACCGTGGCCGCCGCTCTGGACGCGCTGCGGGAAAGTTCGCCTGATGCCGAACTGATTTATTACCTCTTCGTGGTGGATCAGAAGCAGCGACTGGTAGGCGTTGTGAGCCTGCGCCGCCTGGTCGTCGCCACGCCCGAGACACGGATCGCCACCATTATGGATGACGAGGTGCTCACGGTCTCCGTGCTGACCGACCAGGAAGAGTGTGGGCGCTTGCTCCAGCGCTATGGGCTGATGGCGCTACCCGTCGTGGATGAGTCGATGCGGCTGGTAGGCTTCATCACCCACGATGACCTCGTGGAGGTGGTCGCTGAGGAGGTCGAGGAGGATACGCTGCACCTGGGCGGTCTCTCCAGCGAGTCGGAGGTGTTCGATAGTCTGGGCGGGGCGATACGCAAGCGGCTTCCTTGGCTTTACGTCAATCTAGGGACTGCGTTTCTGGCTGCGTCGGTGGTCAGCTACTTCGAGCCGACCATTGCCCGTTTCGCGGTGCTGGCGGTGTTCCAGAGCATCGTGGCCGGGCAAGGGGGCAACGCGGGCACGCAGACTCTGACCCTGATGGTGCGTGGCCTGGCAACGCAGGAGCTTGGCCTGCGCGACGCAGTGGACCTCCTCCGCCGCGAGAGCACTATTGGATTGATGCAGGGAACAGCGGTGGGGATCGGGGTGGGAATCGTGGCCTACTTGTGGAAGGGCAATCTGCTCATCTCGCTGATTCTCTGCGCGGCCATGATGGGAAATATGGTGGTGGCGAACACAGCGGGCGTGATGATTCCCCTGCTGCTGGAGCGGGCTGGGGTGGATCCGGCGGTAGCCTCGGGCGTCTTTGTCACCGCCCTGACGGATATCTGCGGCTTTACGCTGTTTCTTGGCATGGCAACGCTGCTTCTTCCTTAAGTGTGGAGGTGCCATCGGGCACCTCCACACGCACGGCTAGCTATCTTCGCCACGAATCTGCGCGCCCAGCTGCTGGCGAAGTCGCTGGGTAATGGTGCTGTGGAGAGTCGCGACCTCGCCATCCGTGAACGTTTTTTCCGGGTGGACATAACGCAGGCTGTAGGCGAGGCTCTTTTTGCCCTCGGGGATCGAGTGGCCCCGGTAGAGGTCGAAGAGTTCCAGCTGCGTGACGTGCTCGCCGCCCGCCTCGCGGATGACCTGCTCGACCCTTGCGGCGGGCGTTGCCTCGTCCACGACCACGGCGAGGTCCTGAACCACGGCTGGGTAGCGTGGGATGGGCACCAGGTCAAAGGCAGCGGGGATAGCGGCGATAAGTCTATCGAGGCTGAGGTCTGCCAGGGCGATGCGCTGCTCGGGCAGGCCGTGGGCGCGCCGGACGCGCGGGTGCAACTCGCCCAGCGTACCGATGCTTTGCCCTGCGACCCGAAGCTCGGCCACGCGGCCCGGCTGGAAGGTAGGATGGTCCGTGACCTCGTAGCTGGCCTGCTCATGGAGGTGCAGGTGGCGCAGAAGTTCCTCCACCAGCCCCTTGACCTCGTAGAAATCGCTGCTGGCGCTCTCGGGGGTCAGCCAGCTGTGGCGCTGGGTTGGCCCCGTCACCGCGATGACCAAGCGCCGTTCCTCGTGGGGCAGCGGTTGCCCCGGCTGGGGCAGGTAGGCCAGACCCGTCTCGAAGATGGCGACCCGCGAGCGGTGGCGAAGGTTGACCTGTAGCGTCTCCATCGCACTCACCAGGAGGGTACGGCGCATCACGCGGCGCTCCTGTGAGTAGGGATTGGCAATCCGAACGTAGCCCTCCTCGCTGATGTCCTGCGCGCCCTCGTCTACCTGCGGGCGCAGCAGGGCTTCCCGCTCGGGGGCGCTCATCGTGTAGGAGATGGTTTCGGTCAGCCCCAGCCCCACCAGAAGGTCGCGAATGTGCTCCTCCAGGTCCATCGCGCGGTCGTGGCGCAGGGGCGGCAGGGCATCGGCCATGAGTGTCATGGGCAGGTTGTCCAGCCCATGCACGCGCGCGACCTCTTCGACCAGGTCGGCGGGAATGGTGATGTCCTCTCGATGGTCGGGTACCGTGACACGTAGCGCCTGCTCTCCCGGTTGGACCCCAAAGGCCAGCCGCTCCAGGTAGCTCGCGATCTCCCCCTGGCTCAGCGCGGTGCCGAGCAGGCGATTGACCGTCTCGGTGGTTAGCTCTAGAACGATGGGCGCGGCAGGGCGTGGGTAGCTGTCCACGACACCCGCCGCGATCTCCCCGCCGCCCAACTCCGCGATGAGCCGCGTGGCGCGCTGGTTTCCTCGCATGGCCTCAGCCGGGTGGACACCCCGGCTGAAGCGATAGGCCGCCTCCGAAAAGAGCAGATGGCGTGTGGAGGTGCGGCGCACGGAGATGAAGTTCCAGGCCGCTGCCTCCAGCAAAATAGTTCGCGTCTCGTCGCTCACCTCGGTTTCGGCCCCACCCATGACGCCAGCGATGGCGAGGATGCCCACGGTATCGGTGACGAGTACATCCTCGGGGCTCAGCTCGCGCTCGGCTTTGTCCAGGGTCATCAGCGTCTCACCGGGCTGAGCGAGGCGCGTGATGATGGTCGGGAGGTCCGCCCCGCTACGGCGGGCACGCTCCAGCAGTTTGTCATAGTCGAAGGCGTGAAGGGGCTGTCCCCACTCCATCATGACGTAGTTGGTCACATCCACCACATTGTTGATGGGCCGCATTCCCACGAGCCGGAGCCGCCGCTGCATCCACCAGGGCGAGGGGCCAATAGTGACGCCCCGGATCAGCGAGGCCGTGAAGCGCGGGTTGAGGTCGGGCACCTGGATGTCCAGGCGCACCGCCTCGCTCGCCGCCGCCCCCGAGCCGGAGAGCGCCAGCGGGGGCGGGCGCAGCGGACGGTTGAACAGGGCCGCAACCTCGCGCGCGATGCCAATGACAGAGGCGGCGCGTCCCAGGTTGGGCGTCAGGTCCACCTCCAGCACGATGTCACCGAGATAATTCTGTAGCGGGGTGCCAACCTCGGCCTCCGCCGGAAGCTCCAGAATGCCCTCGTGCGTGTCGGAGAGGCCCAGCTCGCGCTCGGAGAGCACCATGCCCTCGGAGAGAATGCCGCGCAGCTTCTTGGGCTCCAGCCGGATGTGCTCGCGCCCCTCGGAGTACCCATTGATGACCGTGGCGCCCGTCATGGCATAGGCCACGCGCTGCCCAACGCGGACATTGGGCGCCCCCGTCACGACGGTTTTGGGCTCCGTCGCACCATAGGACACGGTGACCAAGCGCAGGCGGTCGGCGTCCGGGTGGGGCGCGACCGCCAGAATCTCGGCGACGCGGATCGTCTCCGCGTCCCAGACCAGGTGCTCGCTCTGGGCTGGCCCCGGCACGCCGATGTACTCGACGGAGGCAACCTCCAGCCCGGCTGTGGTCAGCCGCTCGGCCAGTTCCTGGACGGGGATACCATCCAGAGATACATAATCCTTTAGCCAGGAAAGTGGAACTCGCATTGATCTTCTCCTCTATTCCTCAATGACCCGAATCTGCTGGATGATCGCGTCAATGGTTTCTCGCAAGGTGTCGTCGGGCTCCAGCGGCGTGGTAAAGGTGACCACATGCAGGTCGCCCTCGACGATGAAGAAGACCTGGCGGAGCCGCGCATCTTTATCGCCATCCGGGAAGGCATAGGTAAAGTCGTACTCCAACAACCCCATCTCTTGCCCATTGACCGTGATCTCCTCCGGGGTCGCCATGTTCTTGGCCCCGAACCCTTCCATCTGCTCAGAGGTCGCCCTGAGCAGCAGGCCAAGCGGTACCTCGCCGCTCTCGCTGACGATCACATTGACGGTCACCGGGTAATCATCGGGGGATGCCATGAGGGTATCCACATCCATCGCGTAGAGCTTCATACCCTGCTGCATCATCGCCCCCAGATCGATCTGCTCGGCAATGGCGGGCACGACCTCGGCCATCTCCTCAGTGATTGCTTCCTGGTCCAGGTCGCCCTCCTTGAAAACATAGAAGGACTCGGGAAGCCCCAGCGTCATGTGCCCCTCCTCGATGGCGTATTCCTTCCACCCCTCCGGGAGCTTTACCTCTTCGGGCTCCTCGGTGGCGGTCGGCTCCGCCGTTGGCTCAGGCTCGGTAGTGGGCTCGGATGTGGCCGGTGCAGCAACCGTAGGCTCCGACTCCGGTGCCGGCGGGGCTGCCTCGCGGCCACAGGCAACCAACAGGCACAGTAGGAAGGTCAGAAATAAGTGTTTCATCAGGGATCTCCTTAACCAAATTGTTCGAGGAAGCGCAGATCGTTCCCCCAGAAGTAGCGAATGTCGTTGATGCCATATTTTTGCATCGTGATGCGATCCGGCCCCATCCCGAAGGCGAAGCCCGAATAAATCTCTGGATCATAGCCGCCGTTGGCGAGCACCGTGGGATGGACCATGCCGCAGCCCAGGATTTCCTGCCAGCCAGCGTATTTGCAGACGCGGCAGCCACGCCCCGCGCAGAAGATACAATCCATGTCCACCTCAGCGCTGGGCTCGGTGAACGGGAAGTACGAGGTGCGGAAACGAAGTTTGCGCTCCGCCCCGTACAGGCGGCGCACGAAGTGATGGAGTGTGCCTTTCAGGTCTGCCATCGTGATATTCTTCCCAACGGCCAGCCCCTCGACCTGGAAGAACTGAATCTCGCTGCGCGGCGTAATTTGCTCAGCGCGGTAGACCATGCCGGGCAAGATGATGCGTACCGGGGGCAGATCATCGTCCCCGCGTCCCTCAGCCCTGGCCGCCGCCACGCTCTCGCGCATGGCGTGAATCTGCCCCGGCGAGGTGTGAGTGCGCAGCAGGACCGCGTCCGCTGCCTGGTTGGGCACATCGATGTAGAAGGAATCCTGCATCTCGCGGGCGGGATGGTGGGGCGGGAAGTTCAATAGTTGGAAGTTGTACTCGTCCAACTCGACATCCCGCGCCCGATAGACCTGGAAGCCCAGTTCCGCGAAGATGGCGTAGATTTCGCGCAGGGTGCGGCTGCTCGGGTGCAGCCGCCCGACCTCTACCGGGCGGCCCGGCAGCGTCACGTCGATGGCCTCGGCCGCGAGTCTGGCCTCCAGGGCCTGCGTCTCCAATAGCGCACGCCGCTGCTCATAGGCCCCTTCTAATAGTTCCTTCACCTCGTTCGACTTGGCAC
>JACCSL010000998.1 GCA_013812995.1 Ardenticatenales bacterium
GCGCCAAAGCGCTCCTCCATGAAGTTGCGCGTGGGCTCGGGCAGGGGGCTACCACCACCCTTGCTCTGGCTCAACCGCTGCTCGAACGGATCGCCCGCCTCGAAGCTGCCATCGCCCTTGGCCTGAATAAGCGGGTGGATGGCCGGGTGTCGCCAGAGCTGGCGCTGCGTGAGCGGGGTAATGGCATAGCGTTGCACCGTCTCCGGCGAGGTGGCGGGCATGGAGACGACCTGTGCCGCGACGCGATCCGCCTCCTGCTCATAGTTGTCATAGGGGGAGCCAACCAGCAGCTTGCTCTGGATGGCGTAGAGCGGACGGCTGGTGGAGCGCTGGGGTTGACTATGGCCGGTCATCCGCAGGACGGATTGATTCCCAACCATTCGCTGAAGTTGAAGGATCGCCTCGGGCGGGGCAGCCGGGGGATTTGCCAGCGCGCGTTGCAGAAGGGGAACGTCCAAGCTCGAGGAGTCGAACCCTGCGCCTAGCTCGGGGCCGATCTCTGGTGTCTTCTCGTGCACAGCCGCTTTTTTGCTTTCCGATTTTGCCTGCTGCTCGCTCTCAGCCATCGTACTTCACCCTGTTTCGAGGTATGGCCCTGGCAGCTAGTCAGGCTGGGGAGATAGCTAGACGGAACGCAGCAGCCGGGCGCTATAGATTTGGAATCGTGCAGACAAATGAGCGAGTGAGGCATCGAAATTGGGGGATGACAACGGAAGAACGACCAACGAAAGGAGGGTTCTTAACACACGATGCGATATGATACCCATTTCTGAGGTGGCTATCAAGTAGCCAGAAAGTCAGACCAGGGCTTCTTAAAAGTCGGACCCGACCTCCCGACCTGTGGAGGGAGGCCCTCTCCCCGGCTTTCAGCCGCCCCTCTCCCGATTTCGGGAGAGGGGACACTGAGCGAAGCGACGTGGGGGAGAGGGCCATGCTCGCAGAACCGCGACTTTTAAGAAGCCCTGAAGTCAGGCGGGGGAGGAGCTATTTCTTGCCGGGCCAGGCCTCAACCACAATACCCCCCTGATGAATACGCGCCACTTCGGGACTCTGCTGGAGGCGCTGCCAGGGGCGGAGGCGACCCTGGCCCTTGCTCTCCGGGGCAATGGCGATCTTGTCGCTGATGCGCAACTGCATGGGGGAGAGCTTCAGCGCGCAGACCATTGCCCGCGCATCTCCCATCGCCCCGGCATGGACGACGCCGCGCAGTGAGCCCCAGACCACCACATCGCCCCCGGCTACGATCTCTGCCCCGGGGTTGACATCGCCCAGCACGATGATCGCGCCGGGGTGGCGCACGATCTGACCACTTCGTAGTGTGCGTCGCACCAGCAGGGCATCGACGCTTTCCTCGGGGATGGCGGTGCTCGGGCGGCTATTGGCGACAGCAACATCTAACGGAACCACGAAGGGCAACTCGACCTCGGCGGCAATGGCCGCCGCGCGGGTCTCATCGGCGGAACTGCGCAGCCCCTGAAGCTGTACCTCCCACTCCTCCAGCAGCACGCGCAATTCCTGAAGTTCCTCCTCGTTCAACACCCGCTCCCCCACATCCAGCGTCACGCTTGCGCCCTTGAAGAAGGGCCCGGATTGTTCCAGGTAGCTGCGTAGCATTGCCAGGATGGACGGATTATCGTCTTCCGGGGGAAGGATCAGGACGAGACCATCGCGTTCTCCTTTGACGGCTATGCTACTCATGGCTCCTCCTGAATAGGCGCAACTGCCGGGCTAACTTCTACAGGGGGCGGCATCGTGGGCGTGGGCGGTGGCGGAACAGGTCGGGCGGAGTCGAGCGGGCGCTGGCTGAAGTAGTAATCGATGATCCGGCGCGCGATGGGTGCCGCCACCTCCGAGCCCTGAATCACCGTCTCGCCATTGCCGTGGACGAAGACCACCAGAGCAATCTCTGGGTTTTCGTAGGGGGCGAAGGCGGTAAACCACGCGTGGGTAAGCTGGTTGCCATCCTTGTCCCGCTTACAGTCGAAGGTACCATCCTCCTTGGTGATAACGGGGCAGTACTCGGCCGTCCCGGTCTTGCCTGCCACGCTGACCGCCACATCGCGGAAGGAGATGCGGGCGGTGCCATCCTCCCACGAGGTCGCGCCGTGCATTCCCTCCGCGACAATCGCCAGATGCTCCGCTGGGACATTGGCCCGCCGGAGCACGCGGGGCTGGAACGACTGCACCACATTCCCCTGTGCATCCTGAATCTGGTAGACCAGTTGAGGCTCGTAGAGCGTGCCTCCGTTCGCGATGGCGGTGGTAGCATTGAGGATTTGCAGCGGGGTGACTAGCACATCCCCCTGGCCGATGCTCATATTGTAGGTATCACCGGTCACCCAGCTTTCCTGCTTGGATAGCCGTTTCCACTGCCGCGTCGGAACGTGGCCGCTGGACTCGCCCGGCAGGCGAATGCGGGTAGGTTCGCCCAGCCCGAAGGCCACCGCCCACTTGGCAAGCGCCACATCCCCCAGCCCTCGGAACTGATCCAGGTAGCCGCCTCCCACCTCATAGAAGAAAACGTCGCACGAGTGCGCGAGGGCGTCCACAACGTTCTCATCACCGTGCCCTGTCTCAAGCCAGCAGACGAAGGGCTGGGCCAGCTCCATCGCCAGAGCGGGATCGTTCAGCACGTTCTCGTTGGGAAGGTAGATAATCCCCGGGTCCTTGATGGTCGTGGTACGGTCAATAATCCCGTCCGCCAGCGCCCCCGCCGCCGGGATAATCTTGAAGATGGAGCCCGGCGGATAGACACCGCTGATAGCGCGGTTGAACATCGGTTTCTGCGGGTTCTCGCTGAGCTGCTGAAACTGTGTGGGATCAATGGTGCCCACGAAAAGATTGTTGTCGTAGGCAGGCAGGGAGACCATCGCCAGCACCTCACCGGTGTTCGGGTTCATCACGATAGCCACACCCTCCAGGCTGCCTACCCCGTTGAGCCCCTCCTGGAGCACCTCTGTGATCACCTTCTGGAGTTCGGAATCTATCGTGAGGAAGAGGTTGTGCCCGGGGATGGCCGGTTGCTGCTCAATCACGCGCACCTGTCGCCCGACAACGTTTCGCTCCACCGTCCGCACACCCCGCGTGCCACGTAGTGCCTCCTCATACCCGGACTCAATGCCCGCCACGCCGATGCGATCGGTGGGAAGATAGCGATTCGTCGTGAAGCGTGTTTGCCGCTCCAGCCGCTCCTTGGGGATGGGCAGCTCGTACCCCAGCAGGTGAGCGTAGAGGGAGCCATAAAGGTACTCGCGTTGCGACTCGGAAACGATGGTAAGGCCGGGCAGATTGATGCTGTGCTCCATCACCGTGAAGGCGGCGTCGCGCGGGATATCCTTCTGTATCGTGATGGGGCGGTACGGTGCGGTGATGAGTGCCTCGCTGAAGCACTCGAAGAGTTTGCCCGCCTGGCAGAGTTTATCAATATCTTCGGAGAGCAACTGCCCGGATGCCTGGTTGAAGGCCGCTCTCAATTGACTGGTATGGTTGCCTGCCGGAAGCGGAATCTGGAGCAGCTCTGCCACCTCGGTCAGCATTGACCCTGCCCGCCGCCACTCCTCCTCGCCCCATAGCAGCCACGTCTCATTGACCACTCGTGCGGGCAGCAGTGTCGCGCGGAAACTGGGGCGATTCCGTACCACGATGCGGCCCTGGCGATCATAGATGACGCCGCGCGGCGCGTCGATGGTCTCCGGGGCGATGCTGTTCTGCTGAGAGAGCGTCTGATAGGTGCTCCCCCCCAGAACCTGGATTCGCCATAGCTGGACCGTGAGCAGGCCAAACGCCAGCACCACCAGCACTTGAAAAAGGAAGAGTCGCTGACGAACTTGTTGCTGGGTCATCGGGACCACTCAATTGCCTTTTCACCCGCCATATCGCTGACTCGGCGCAGGAGGGGAAAGAGAGGAAGGATAAGCAGCGCATCCAGGATGGTTGCCGGGAGGAGGCGCGAGGTCAGGTTGGTCCATGTAACATCCCACCCCAGGCTTTCCATCATCACCATTGCCACCAGGTGAAAGAGAGGCGAGGCCAGGAACATCACGCCCACGGGCAGCCACAGCGACGGGCGAAAGAGGGCCACCTCGATCAGCCCCGTAACAAAGGCTGTCACCAGAAGCGCTACCAGGAAGGTGCCAAGGGGAGCGCTGGAAAGAAGATCAAGCAGCAGGCCGCCGAAGAAGGCCCAGAGCAATCCCTCGCGCCCGCTGCGCAGCAGGCTCCAACTGACGATGATCGCCAGCATCAGATTGGGATGCACGCCCCCGACTGTTACCCGCGAGAGCACCGTGCTCTGAAGGAGGACAGCAACGACCAGTAGGCCCATCCAGGGCGTCATGGCGCAACTTCCTCCTCGGATACCTGGGTAAAGGAGCGGATCACGAACACATACTCCAACTGGGAAAAATCAATCGTTGGGCGAATCACGGCTTCCTGCCAGGGGTTGATGTCACTTCGCTCGACGGACTCGACCACGCCAATCACCAGACCCTTGGGAAATTGCCCACCCAGTCCCGCCGTCAGCACCACATCGTTAGGCTCGACCCGCTCCTCGTGGGGGATGTAGCGCATGACCAGACCCTGGCGGGTTCCCTCCACCACGCCCCCAGCGCGGCCCTGCTGCACCACGGCGGTAATGCGGCTGGTGTCATCCGTGATGAGGAGTACCTTCGCCCAGCCCTGGCCCGACTCCAGCACGCGACCCACCAACCCGTACGCCGTGATGACACTCATCCCCGGCTCCACCCCGGACTCTTTGCCCTGGTTGATGCGAACCGACTGGACCAGATTACTGACCTCCTGACCTACCACGGCTGCGGGAGACCCCTGCGAGATGATCTCCGCGACTTCCAGTGTGTAGTTCGGGTGACCCTCCTGGAAGCCAAGTAGATCGCGCAGACGCTCGTTCTCCGTCTGTAGCTCTGTCAGCTGTACATGGACCAGCGCCAGGCTGTCGAGTTGCTGGCGCAGGGCCTCGTTTTCGTCGCGGAGCCGCCCGATATCACCGATCGAGGTAAAAAGCCCTCCAATGGTTCGCGTCAGCGTGGAGAGCCCAAACTCGGCGGGCATGACCAGGCGCTGCCCAAAATCTTGAGGGCGCTCCATGCGCGCTCCCTGGTCAAGCACAATGAGCAGCAGCGCGAAGAAGAGCATCGCGAGGAGGATAATAAAGTGGCTTCGCACTCTTATCATGACTGGAACCTTGAATGGAAAAGCGGTGTCCCGACCCTGGCCGGGAACACCGCTCCTCTGAAATCAGCCTGATCGGATGGCTAGTGCGGCTGGACAGCCCGTTGCGTGGGCGAGAGGACCTTGCGGTGCGTGTCGAAGTTTTCGAGAACTCGGCCAGCGCCTCGTACCACACAGGCGAGCGGATCATCCGCTACATAGACGTTAATCCTGGTCTCCTCGGTGAGCCGCTGGGCCAGCCCCTGGAGCAGTGCCCCGCCACCTGCCAGCGCAATTCCATTCTCCATCAGGTCGGAGACGAGTTCGGGCGGGGTCTGGTCGATGGTGGCGCGCACGGCATCCACGATGGTGGACACCGGACCGCTGAGGGCCTCGCGAATCTCGATGCTGCTCACCGTGACAGCCTCGGGGAGGCCGGTGATGAGGTTGCGTCCGCGCAGTGTCATCGTCTGCTCTTCCTCCAGCGGGTAGGCCGAGCCAATCAGCTTCTTGGTCTCTTCGGCCATCCGCTCTCCGATGAGCAGGTTATACTTTTGCCGGGCGTAGTTGATGATCTCCTGGTCCAGTTCGTCGCCCGCCACCCGGATAGAGGTGTTGACAACGATACCGCCCAGCGCGCAGACGGCGACTTCCGTCGTCCCGCCGCCAATGTCGATCACCATTGAGCCAATCGAGTCCATCACCGGGAGCCCGGCCCCGATGGCGGCGGCCATCGGTTGCTCGATCAGATACGCCTCGCGGGCACCCGCTGCCAGAGCCGCGTCCCGCACAGCCCGCTTCTCGACCTCGGTCACACCACCGGGAATACCGATGACGATTCGCGGCGAGGGGCGCGGGTTCAGGAGGCTCGTGTGAACCTTCCTGATAAAATAGTTCAACATCCGCTCAGTCACCACAAAATCGGAGATGACCCCATCGCGCAGGGGACGAATGGCGATAATGCTGGCCGGGGTGCGGCCCACCATTTCTTTCGCCTCTGCCCCGATGGCAAGGACTTTCTTACTGGGTTTTTCAATTGCTACGACTGAGGGTTCGTTGATGACGATGCCTTGACCTCGGACCATGACCAGTGTGTTGGCGGTTCCCAAGTCAATGGCAATATCACGCGAGAACAATCCCATCAGCCAGGAGAGTGGGTTCAGCATACAGTTAGCCTCCGAAAGGCTGAGGTGGGGGAAACAAATAGTTTCATAAACATAGTAGCACGGTCAGCAGGGCAGAGTGCAATTCATCAAGCGAAGCCTGCCACTGAGGCGGTGCCGGTAGGCACACAAAAGGGCAGAGCGTGCCGATTTGGCACAACTCTGCCCTGGCTGCGCAAGAGAGAGGGTGCCAAGAATGACCCTATTCCTCGCCCTCATCCGCCGTCTCGCCTTCACCTTCCGATATTTCGCCCGCCTCACCCGCTTCTGCCACAGCCTCATCCTCGGCCTCAACCTCGCGGCTGGGGGCAACCAGGGAAACCAGCAGAATGTCGCTGTCATTCATAACCATCACGCCCCGGGGCAGCTTCAGGTCGGCTACCGTGATGCTCTGACCGATCTCTGTCAGAGCCGAGATGTCGATCTCGACATGGGCAGGCAGTTCGTCCGGCAGCGCTCGAACGGTGAGGCTGTCCAGCGGGTGCATCATCACCGCCTCGTGATTTTCGACCAGAGCCGACTCCCCAATGATCGAGATGGGAATCTGTGCCTCAATCGGCTGATCCATGCGAACGGCCAGGAAATCAATGTGGGTAATTTGATGACGGGTGACGTGGCGCTGAACCATGCGTGCGAGCACAGGGTAGCTCTTGCCCTGCACTGCGAGGTCGATGACCCGCCCGGTACCAGCCTGGCGTAATGCCTTGTCCAGCTCCTTTCCATTGATCTGGAGGGAAATAGCGCTTGTCAGTGGCCCGCCGTAGACGACCGCCGGGACGATGCCTTCCTTGCGCAGGCGACTGACCTTCTTGCCCGTCACCTCGCGGTTTTCCGCATTCAACTTAATATGTTCCATAAACGTTAGCTCCAGGGAACCCCCGGTTTCTAGCCGGGGGAGGAATGGAGCGGCAAGGAGAAGCCCTGTAACGGCCAAGGCTAGTCACTGGGAGATAACTCCCGCCGCAAGAGTGGTTAAGATACCTGTTGGCAGATGCCCTTGCGCCAACATACGGGCGCGACCAGGCTGGCCTTGACTTCTTTGGGACGACCGGCGAGCTTGAGGTTGCGTCCGTAGCCGCCCATCCCCTGCACTCGGTAGATGTGCCCCTCGTAGCTCACTAGGTCCCCTGGCTGATAGGGATAGCGCCGCCGTCGGATGCTCACGCGCCCCTTGGCGACCTTCGGCCCCCGATAACGGCGCAGATTTTCGCTATTGAGATTACGATTGCGCGTGCGTCGTCCGTTGTTGAGCGCCTGTGCCTTGACGACCTCCCCTGTACGGGTATCAATGTACTTCGCATCATAGAAGGTCTGGAGTGCTCGGCGGTTGCGTCGCACCTGCTCCAGCAGGAGCGGGTCGGCGCGAGGTTGCGCGCTGCCCCCTGCGATCACGAACGCATCATGGGCGTGCGATTTGGACAGGCCTAGTTCGATGCGCCGACTCTTGGTCAGATAGCCGTAGGTAGCCTCGGCTCCTACCGCTTCCACCAGTCGCCAGCGCACCATACTCATGAAAGTTTCAGGCCGGAAGGAATTCAGATGCGGTTGCCAGCCCCACAGGAAGCCCCCCGGCTGGTGGTTTTCCGGCGTGTGGCAGCGGGTGCAGAGGGTTATCAGGTTAGCGGGACGGTCGCTGTCATCGCCACACCAGTAGCCCAGGTGATGGACCTGGAGCACTTTCTCCTTGGTGCGGTTCGGGCACTGGGGGTTCTGGCAGGTATGCGCGTCGCGGTGCAAAATGTACTCGCGTAAGTTCCAGAAACCCGTTTGTTCGCCCTGTTGGTAACCTTCCCCTGCAATGTCGGGATCCTTCAGGCGCTGAATGTCGAAGCTCGCCACCTCAATCACAATGTGCGTGATGGGCAACACCGCACAGAGACGGTCCATCAGCCGCAGATGGCTGTCGAGCTTGTGCTGAATGGACGGAGCCAGCCATCCTTCGGCGCGGCGGCGATTGTCGAAACGTGGCTTGCGGTAGCGTGTGCGACTGCGCCGCCCCCCGCGATACATCGCCCGTTCATTCAGACGATCTGATATACCCACCAGCAGCTTCAGGTCCCCCCCTGCTAATTCCTCTTTGTCGGTCACAGCGGAAAATCCGACCGTGGCGTAGCCCGCATCCACGCCCAGCGTGATGGGCTGGGTGTAGCCGCGCGTGCCGTACAAGAGTTGAATGGTGAACGGCGTGCGGCTCACAATCCGGGCCTTGCCCGCCTTGAGCAGCAAGCGTGCTTTACGAGGGGTGGTCGGCATCAAGGGCCGTCCATGTTGATTGACGACACAAACTTTCATGGTCTTCTCCGGTGGTTGGTGATGCAGGCTAGCTCCAGCCTGCCGCCCCGAAGGGCGTGGTCCACTTCGCCAAGGTTATGCGATGGTTTTCACGCGCTGCACTTCGCCTACCCTCAGCGATGTTTAACAACGCGCCGCAGCGGTTCGAGCTAGTGGAGTACCCGAACGTGCCTATCTCATTCACCGCTAACGTAGCCCCGTCACCCCGCAGGGTGGTGGCTGAGGTCCTAATCAACCGGGCTTGCCGGAGCAAGCCCCCAGCCTTCCAGCCGGGGGTAGTTGACAGTGTTTTTGCCCAACTCCCTTCAGACAGAAAATCGGAGATTGCGAGAGGGCTCAAAACAACCTTCTCTCCTCCGCCGGTTTTGCTTTGGCAATAGTAGAGGGCGCAACAAAAGCGCCCTCTTGACCTGGAGGCTATTCTATGGAAAAGCAAATGGTTCGTCAAAAGAAGCGGTCAGCTATCTACCTGGTAGAATTTCGCGTAGGTAGCCATCTTATTTGGGATAGAAAAAATGGTCGATCAAAATAAGCGTCTGAGGCGGCAGCCGCGCAAGCCGATGCTCCGTGTAGAGACAACATGTAGCACACCACTCGCTCCGACTCGTCCGTTTCTCTCCAAAAAGGCGGGTGGGTGTATGATGGATGATTCACTCCGAAGAATATCTCTTCTGGACGCTGTCGCAACTAACGCCTCTACCTACCCTGAGTCACTCTGCGATCCCTTCTGGAATTGCCAATGTGTTTAACAAGCCTTATGAAACGAATCGCATCCTCTATTCTGCTCCTTCTGGGGCTACTTGTTTTGCTGGCGGGCTGCGCCGAGCAGCCCGCCACACGCGTCCTACTGGAAGTCGATGGCGCGCGCCGCTGGGTCTCGCTGACCGACGAGGCGAGTGTCAGCGATCTTCTCGACCGTGCGGCGGTTCATCTGGATGCGCTCGATAGAGTGGAACCCTCCAGCTTCACGCTGCTGGAGCCGGAGATGCTGGTGCGGGTGATTCGCGTGCGCGCGCGGGAACTCCAGGAGGAGCAGGCTCTGCCCTTCCCGCGCGAGGTGCGCCGCGATGCGTCGCTCTCGCAGGGAGAATCTCGGCTGGTGCAGCTTGGGCAAAATGGTCTGGAGCGAATCACCCTGCGCGTCACGCTGGAGGACGGTGTGGAGGTCAAGCGCGAGGTAGCCGGGCGCGAGACCCTTACCACGCCCACGGCAGAGGTTCTGGTCGTTGGCACCAAAGGCACGGGCGAGGCGGTATCCTTCGAGGGAACCATCGTCTACATGGAGCAGGGCAATGCCTGGATGATGCGCGGTGACAGTACATTGAAGCGCGCCCTGACTCGCACGGGCGACCTCGATGGTCATGTCTTCGCGCTTTCGCCGGACGGTCGCTGGCTTCTCTTCACGCGGGAGCCACTCGGGGGTGCCTCGGGGCAGGGAGGTCCGCTCAATAGTCTATGGTTGGTGAGTACTCGCATCACCAACGACGAGCCCCGCTCCATGGAACTGAACAACGTCCTCTGGGCGGACTGGCAGCCATGTCCCCCCATCGCGGGGGAATGTCCCTTGCAGGTGGCCTTCTCCTCCGGGGAGCGCGTGCCCACCCCGCCTGGTTGGCGAGCCCACAACGATCTGCGCCGCTTTGGCATGAACTCCGATGGCATCCGTGGGGAGGAGGTACCCATCTTGCTGCCGAGCAATCCCCTGCTGGGCTGGTGGGGCCGCACCTGGGCGTGGTCGCCCGATGGAGCCCACATCGCCTGGGGCGATGCCACGCGCATCGGCATCGTTGATGTCGCCTCGGGCGAGGCGCGGATTCTGGCGGAGTTTATCCCCTTCGAGACGCGCGCCTCTTGGGTCTGGACGCCTCAACTCACCTGGACGCCTAACGGTCGCGCGCTCTTCACCCTCATCCACCGTGCCGCCGATGAGCAGCAGGCGGCAAGCGCAGAGGGGGCGGAGTACAGCGAGCGCTTCGATCTCTGGCGGATACCGCTCTCCGGTGGGTCGGCTGAGCCTATTCTAGAGGGTATTGGCCCGTTCGCCATGCCCCGCTGGCTCGACCCGGCGCGCCTCTTCTATGGTCAGGCAGAGGACGCGGCGCACTCCCTCACCAGCCGCTACAACCTCATGGTACAGGAGGGGGACTCTCTCCCGCGCCACCTCTTTCCGCCACAGGGGCAGCCCGGCGTAGATGTGCCCTGGAGCGCCTGGAATCCCCTGGATGACGCCCTCATCGCGCTCTGGCAGGGCGATATCTACCTGGTACCGCTCAGCCAAGCGGACTCTCCGCGCCCCCTCACCGGCGAGGGCCAGGCCAGCCGCCCGGAGTGGGGACCGTAGTTCACTGCTTTGAACCCGCCTACCTCTATGAATTCTTTCCTTCCCATTTCGAGGAGTTCTCATTCGATGAATTCCACACCACCGCCTTTGCCAAACAAACACCCCTTACCACATTCTGCGACCCGGACGATAACGGCCAGATAGGTGTGCTGACGCGCAAGGATGGCTCGATCCAAGAGGTGATTGCCTACTGCACGGAGGAGCCAAGGGCGCACTTTTTTGGAACGCAGTGCTCCCCCACTGTTCCCCCATCTGTCGAATTTCGCGATTTTTTACCAGAGGAGGTCACCTTGACTATTTCCTGGGGCGATCAAAGCAAAACCGTCACGACGCGCCCAACCTACCAGCGACACTACCCCAATGGTCCGCAGTGTGATGAGGGATGCCAGTCGGCCTGGATTGAAATAGAGCTTCCTTGAGGAGGAGCAGGATTTGAGTCAAACAAAGTTACGGGCGCGGCTATC
>JACCSL010001014.1 GCA_013812995.1 Ardenticatenales bacterium
TGCCGGTGGTGGGCACATCGCCCGTTGCCATCAGCTGGCGGGGCGCATCGGCCTCGATCAACGTTACGTTGGGGTTGTTCTGGAGACCCTGGAGCGCCTGCGCGGGCAGGTGCGCGGCCACTGCCGAGTACGCCGAGAACTCATGCTTGACATTACCACCTGCCGTGCGCACCGCGGCGGCACCGTGGCTGAAGTCCTTGAAGTAGATGATGTAGCGAGTTGCGGCTGCGGCACTCGCCGGGCCATCGGTCAATTTGCGGGAGGTAGGTTGGGCCGAGGTGCCACCCTGCGCTGCGGTCGGCAGCACGATGACGAGAAGCAGGCCCAGTACGAAAAGAATGGATAGAACTTTACGCATTATGTTTCCTTTAGCGATGTAAATGGGAATCAGGTAGTAGGATGAAGCGGATGAATGTTGGGCAGTATAGATAATGAGGGGGGAGGATACAATGGTGAGATTATCAAAATATTCACAAAGTCTTTGTGGATTCTTCACAAGATAAAGCGGTGGCGCTGGAAAAAAGTATAGATTCTGCTCGTCTCACGAGTGTGATATGATGATTCCCTGTTATTCCCCACACTTATCTAGTGAAGAAGGACGCATGAGGAAAGTTACCTGGCAAGATCGTCTGCGCTATCAGTTCGACAATACGATGTCCAAGGGAACCACCGCCCTGATTGGCTGGCTGGTTGTTCTCTCCGCCCTTCTTATCACCATCACCTCGCTCATCGTCGTCGGCGCGCGGCTCAGCCCCGTGCGCGACGATGGAAGCAGCGCCGGTTTCATGGAGACTGCCTGGATCAGCCTGATGCGCGCGATGGATTCCGGCGCGCTGGGCGGCGATAGTGGCAGCTTTGCCTTCATGACCATGATGCTCATCAACACGCTGGGCGGTATCTTCCTGGTCAGCATCCTGATCGGTGTTCTCACCAGCGGCGTTGAGGGCAAGATCGAGGAGCTGCGCAAGGGCCGCTCAATGGTCATCGAGAAGGGTCACACCGTGATTCTGGGCTGGTCGCCGCAGATCTTCGCCCTTCTCTCCGACCTGATCGAGGCCAATGCCAATCAACAGCGCTCCTGCATCGTCATCCTTGCCGACAAAGACAAGGTGGAGATGGAGGACGAACTTCGGGCGAAGGTGAGAGATACGGGCCGCACCCATGTGGTCTGCCGTACGGGCAGCCCGATGGAGATCAGCGACCTGGATATTGTGAACCCCCAGGAAGCACGCTCCATCATTATTCTTGCGCCGGAAGAGGGCAACCCCGATGCCCAGGTCATCAAGTCGCTCCTCGCGCTGACGAATGGCCCGAACCGCCGCGCGGCACCCTACCATATCGTGGCGGAGATTCGCGAGGCCAAGAATATGGAAGTGGCGCAGATGGTCGGCAAGAAGGAAGTGGAACTGGTGCTGGTGGGAGACCTGATCTCGCGCATCACCGTCCAGACCTGCCGCCAATCGGGGCTCTCGGTGATCTACCAGGAACTGCTAGGCTTCAGCGGCGACGAAATCTACTTTCGCAAAGAGCCTGCCCTCGCCGGGAAGAGCTTTTCAGAGACGATCCTGGCCTATGAAGATACGACTGTCATTGGCCTGCTGAAGGATGGGCAGGTGCGGCTATGCCCCCCGATGAGCACAGAAATTGCGACCGACGACCAACTGATCGTCATTGCCAAGGATGATGATGCGATTCGCCTTTCGACGCTTGCTCCTCCCCCCATTGAGCAGAGCGCCATTCAGGCGGCGCACACTCGTCCAGCCCAGCCCGAGCGCACCCTGATTCTGGGCTGGAACCAGCGCGTTCTCTCGATCATCCGAGAGTTGGACCGCTATGTTGCCCAAGGCTCCGAGGTGCACATCGTCGCTGAGGTGGATACGGGAGAGGCCGAGATTGCAAAGCTGGCGCAGAGTCTCACCCAGCAGCGCATCACCTTCGAGAATGGCGACACCACCGAGCGCGACACCCTTGACCGGCTGCTGGCGACACCCTACGAGCACATCGTGGTGCTCAGCTACTCCGACCTCTTCAGCCCGCAGGAGGCGGATGCGCGCACACTCGTCACCCTTCTTCATCTGCGCGACCTCGCGGCGCGAACGCAGCAGACTTTCTCCATCGTCAGCGAGATGATGGATGTGCGGAACCGCGAGCTTGCCGAGGTCACCGAGGCTGACGATTTCATTGTAAGCGACACGCTGGTAAGTCATGTTCTGGTGCAGATTTCCGAGAACAAGCATCTCGCTGCGGTCTTCGTGGACCTCTTCGATCCGGCCGGGGCAGAACTCTACCTCAAGCCAGCAGAGGATTATGTCAAATTAGGCACGCCGCTTACCTTCTACACGGTGGCAGAGGCGGCGCGGCAGCGCGGCGAGGTCGCGGTGGGCTATCGACTGGAGAATGCGACAGATCAGACGGGTCTCACACAGGGCGTGCGGGTGAATCCCCCGAAGAATCAGAGCGTTACCTTTGCGGCCGAGGATCGCATCATCGTTCTCTCCGAGCAATAATGCACGCCCCAGATCGCCCCATCAAAGTGTCCTGTCAGAAGCTCTGGAAAGTGTTCGGGCCGCACCCCGAGCGCGTTGTTGCTAGCCTGGACAGTAGCAGCGCGAGCAAGGAAGGCGACCACGTCATTGCGGTCCGCGATGTCTCCTTCGATGTGCACCAGGGAGAAATCTTTGTAGTGATGGGGCTGTCGGGCAGCGGAAAGTCAACGCTGATTCGCTGCCTGGCCCGCCTGATTCGCCCCACGCGGGGCCACATCCTGATCGATGGGCTTGACCTGGCCGCCCTGGATGAAGCCCAACTACGCGAGGTGCGCCGCCACAAATTGAGCATGGTCTTCCAGCACTTTGGTCTCTTCCCCCACCGACGGGTGATCGACAATGTGGCGTACGGGCTGGAGGTCCAGGGCATGGGACGGGAGGAGCGCTACGCCAGGGCGATGGAGGTGCTAAAAACCGTGGGGCTGCTGGGCTGGGAGCACCATTATCCTCAATCTCTGAGCGGGGGAATGCAGCAGCGCGTGGGGCTAGCGCGCGCGCTGGCCGTCGACCCCGAGATTCTGCTCTTCGACGAGCCCTTCAGTGCGCTGGACCCACTCATCCGCCGGGAGATGCAGGATGAGTTGCTCGACTTACAAAAAACGATGCACCGAACCCTCATCTTCATCACCCATGATTTTCTGGAGGCGCTGAAGCTGGGCAACCACATCGCCATCATGCGCGAGGGGGCGTTCGTGCAGGTGGGAACGCCCGAGGAAATCGTGGCCCGGCCCGTAAATGACTACGTGCGGAAATTTACGCAGGATGTCCCCAAGGCGCGCGTGCTAACTGCCCAGACGATAATGGAGCCCGTTGAGCAGGACGAGACGATGACACCCACTGCGACGGTGCAGGCCCAAGCGACGCTGGCCTCACTTCTTCCTTTGATGATGGACGGTCACACCCGCCTCTCCGTGCTGGATGAGAACGGCACGCCCATCGGCACCATCAATCGGGAATCAGTGATGGAACTCATCAGCGAGGAGGCAGGGTGATGAAGGGTCAGGTCATCCCACGGGAGGAGCCGGGCAGCCGCCTGGCCCACACGCTGCTGTCGGCCCTGGGATTCACGCTGCTGACCCTCATCGTCCAGGGGCTCTGGCAGGCCCCGGCCGCTTTCCCGGATAGCTGGACCCTGGGCCTTCATGGTCCCATCAATGACTTTCAGGGCTGGGTCATTCGTAACCAGACAACCCATCCTCTCTTTACCTGGTTCTTCCATCCCCTCAGCGACGGGGTTGACTGGGGCCTGCGGGGCGTTGAGGCGTTGTTGCTGGAGATTCCCTGGTTTGTGCTCGTGACGACCTTCTTCCTGGTTGCCCGAAAAGTCAGCCACCCCCGGCTGGCGCTGTGGGGCACCGTCAGCCTTGTCTATCTGGGCGCGGTGGAACTGTGGGACGCGAGTATGCAGACGCTGGCCCTCATGGGTGTCTCCGTGCTGCTCTCACTGCTGGTCGCCATCCCGCTTGGCATCTGGTCGGCCCTCAATGAGCGCGTCGAGCGAGTGCTCCGCCCGCTGCTGGACGCCATGCAGACCATGCCGGCCTTCGTCTACCTGATTCCCGTGCTGCTCTTCTTCGGCATCGCGCGGGTGCCCAGCGTGATTGCCACGGTCATCTATGCCCTTCCCCCGGCCATTCGCCTGACAAGCCTGGGTATTCGCCAGGTGCCAAAAGCAACGGTGGAGGCCGCGCAGAGCTTTGGCTCCACGCCGCGCCAGTTGCTCTTCAAGGTCCAACTGCCCCTCGCGCTGCCGACCATCATGGCAGGCGTCAACCAGAGCACGATGATGGCGCTCAGCATGGTGGTGATTGCCGCACTCATCGGGGCGGGTGGCCTGGGGCGCGAGGTGCTGATTGCGCTCCAGCGGCTCCAGGTGGGCAAAGGGATGGAGGCGGGACTGGCGATTGTGGCCCTGGCCATCACCCTTGACCGTCTCTTCGAGGCGCTGAGCCATCCCCGTGAGCCCTCAGTGGAACAAGAACAGAGCTTTATGCCGCGCTACCGCTACTGGCTGGGCAGCGCGGCGCTCCTCCTGCTTTTGCTCGTAGTCAGCTATGTGGGAGATCTGGGGGAATTTCCGGCAGCGATTCGACTCAACCTGCGGGACGGTGTGGACCTCGCGGTGCGCTGGATGCGGGACAACCTGTACCAGATCGGCGATCTCCCGCTGGGGAGCGGGCCGCTCAGCGATGCATTGACGCTTTACGCGCTCAACCCGCTCCGTCATCTCTTCCAGAGCTGGCTCTCCTGGCCCCTCGTGATCGCGCTCTTTGCCCTGCTCTCGTTCCGACTCGCCGGGTGGCGGACGGCGCTTTTCGCGGGGGTGGGACTCTTTGGGATTGGCCTGCTCGGTATGTGGGAACTGAGCATGGATACGCTCAGTCAGACGCTCGTGGCGGTCCTGCTCACGGTGGTTCTGGGAATCCCGCTGGGCATTCTGGCCGCACGCCACCCGCTGGTGGAAACACTGCTGCGCCCGCTGCTTGACGCCTTCCAGACCATTCCTTCGTTTGTCTTCCTCGTACCCGTCATCATGCTTTTCAATGTGGGACGCGTGCCGGGCATCATCGCGTCGGTGATCTATGCGCTGCCACCGCTCATCCGGCTGACAACGCTAGGCATTCGCCAGGTGCCAAAGGAGACGGTGGAGGCTGCCATTGCCTTTGGCTCCACGCCGGGCCAACTTCTGTGGAAAGTGCAATGGCCCCTGGCGCTCCCGACGATCATGATGGGCGTGAATCAGGCGGTGATGATGGTTTTCGCAATGGTTATCATTGCTGGAATCGTGGGCGGCGGCGGCCTTGGCCTGGAGGTCGTCAAGGGGCTGACGCGCAATGATCTGGGCCGGGGCTTTGAGGCGGGGCTCGCCATCGTCCTCCTAGCGATGATTCTGGACCGCGCCACGCAGGGCTGGGC
>JACCSL010001032.1 GCA_013812995.1 Ardenticatenales bacterium
GCACAGGGCTCTACATGCGAGCGGTGGTCGAGGGCTACGGCATTCCGCGAGTGCCACCGGATGAAAGCCTACGCGCGGAACTCCTGGCGCTGGCGGAAACAGAAGGGGCCGAGGTGCTCCATGCGCGGCTAACCACCGTTGACCCCGAGGCCGCTGCTACTATTGACCCCCGCAACGTGCGTCGCGTGATCCGTGCGCTGGAAGTCTATGAGAAGAGCGGCGTGCCCATCTCTGTGCTCCAGCAGCGCAACCCGCCGCCCTATCATATTTTGCAACTCGGTCTCACCCGCGAGCGCCAGCACCTCTATGGGCGCGCCGACCAGCGCATTGCCGCGATGCTCGATGCCGGGCTCGTTGCTGAGGTGCAGGGCTTGCTGGACGCGGGTGTTCCCCCGGCGTGCGAGGCCATGTCCGGGCTTGGCTATCGTGAGACCGTCGCCTTCCTGCGCGGCGAGCTTCTCTCTGAGGCAGCCCTGGCGGAGGAGATTGGGCGCAACACGCGCCGCTTCATCCGTACCCAGTACAACTGGTTCCGCCTGACCGACCCCGCCATTCACTGGTTCGATCTGGGGGAAATTTCATATGAAGAAATCGAGGCGGTAGTGGATTTGTGGTTGCACGGCGCTTCGCAAGAATGACATTTCGGGGATGTGACGCCCGCCCGGCCCTACAGGGAGCGGGCTACAGTAGCGAAGCCCCGTTGAGACTAACGGCCGTAGCCCCCGGAGGGGGCTTTGCTGAAGTAGCGCGGTGGCTTCAGCCCCGCGCGGGCGCGGCGGACCGATGAAAATTGTCATGGTGGCCCCCTTCGGCCTGAAGCCCAAGGGAACGGTCCGCGTGCGCGCGCTGCCCCTCGCCCAGGCGCTGGTGCAGCGCGGCCACGAGGTGGTAATCCTCGTTCCGCCCTGGGATGACCGGGCCGCTGCCGGGCAAAGCATCGAGGTGGGTGGCGTCCGGGTGCGCCAACTACCATTGCCCCGCCATGCCGCCCTCGATCTGCCTTCTCTCACCCTGCGCCTCCTGCGCGCCGCTCTGGATGAGCGCCCTGACCTACTCCACGTCTTCAAGCCCAAGGCCCTGAGCGGCTTTGTTGGCCTGGGCTGGTGGCTGATGCAGCGCCTTCCCCTGCCCCGCGCGCCGCTCATCATGGACAGCGACGATTGGGAGGGCGCGGGCGGGTGGAATGACATCGCCCCCTACAGCCTGCCGCAGAAATGGCTTTTTGGCTGGCAGGAGCAGTGGGGGCTGCGCCACGCCGATGGCGTCACCGTTGCCAGCCGCACGCTGGAGAGCATCGTGCTGAGCCTTGGGGTGCCCCAGGCGCGCGTGGCCTATCTTCCCAATGGCCCTGGCGACGGCTGGCCCGCGCCAGACCCTACCGAGGTGGCGCGGCTGCGCGAGCAATTGGGACTGGGGGATGCGCCCGTGGCCCTGCTCTTCACGCGCTTCTTCGAGTTCGATGAGGTGCAACTGGCCCGCCGCTGGGCGCGAATCGTCCGCGAGATGGGCGAGGCGCGGCTGCTCGTGGTCGGCAAGGGGTTGTATGGGGAAGAGGTTTCTTTCCGCGCCGCCCTGGCAGCGGAAGGCGTGGGTGCGAGCGTTGTGGAGGTAGGCTGGCTCCCGTTCGAGGCGCTGCCCGCCCACTTCGCGGTGGTACAGGTGGCGCTTTACCCTATGCGTGACTCGCTGCTCAACCGCACCAAGTGCCCGGTGAAGCTGGCGGATACGATGCAGGTGGGTCTGCCGGTCGTGGGGGAGGCGGTGGGGCAGGTCGCGGAGTACCTCGCCGCGAACGAGGGAGGCATCCTCGTCCCGCCCGGCGACGACGATGCCTTCGTCGCCGCTACCCTATGCCTGCTCCGCGACGCTGACCTTGCCCATGCAATGGGCCAGGCCGGGCAGGCTCGCCTCGCCACCCACTTTGCCTGGCCCCATGAGGCGGCGCGGGCGGAGGCGCTGTATGAGCGGGTGCTGGCGGGGTTGAGGGGGTTGAGATAGCATGATAGTCATGCTACGATTAAGTAGCCGAGCTATGGGCAGAGCAAGATGGTCAGAGTACCCACACACTGCCCACCGACGCATCCTGGCGAAATGCTACGGTCAACGACCCCCGACTGGAAGGCCGGGGGCTTGCTCCGGCAAGCCCAGTTGATTAGGACCTCAGCCACCACCCTTTGGGGTGACGGGGCTACGTTAGCGGTGAATAAGATAGGT
>JACCSL010001034.1 GCA_013812995.1 Ardenticatenales bacterium
ATATATGAACTACCACCGCACCCTCCCGGTAGGTCATGCCCCCCTGGCTCGCCGCCGACAACTCGATCATCGCCTCGCGCACAGCCTCTTTGGTAATGCGGCGGAACTCCGGGAGGCGCGACACCTCGCCCGCAATCAACTCGACGGTGCGGTCTGAATCGGGCAGACGATCCTCCAGCTCCTGGAAGGCAACCAGGATGGCGCGATAGAGGCCCCGATGGTCCCAGGCCGCGTCCGTGAAGAGGCGCTCAATGGCCTCGCTCACCTGGTCGGGGCTGAAATAGTTGAGCACGATGTCGAGCACGCGCCGCGCTGTGAGATGGCGTGTCTCGGCGGCGGCAACCACACGCGCCAGTTGTTCAACGGTCCAACAGGAGATGCGCAGATCCCGCGCACGCGTGGCGGCAGCACTGTCTTCCCCGCGCGTGCTGCCAGGGTAGGAGGGCGCGATGAGCAGGCAGCCGTCCGCGTGATGGCGCTGGGTATGTTCCCGCAGCCCGGCAAAGTCGATGCTGGAGAGGGATGGCACGCTTTTGGACGATTTTGCCTCCAGCGTGATCTTCTTTTCCCCACTCGGGTAATCCGTAAAGCGGGCGATTCCGTCCGGCTCCCCATCACCGGAAATCTGCTTTGCCACGAAGCCCAGCGCCCGCGCCGAGGTAACCAGCGCCACCTCCAGGTCATGCTCGTTGGCCGCCGCGTCAAGGAGCGCGCTGCTGATGGACTCCAGCGAGAAGGGATGGTCTTGTGCCAGGCTGCGCAGCAGCGCATCGCGCCGCTCCAGCACCTCCCCCACCGTGTGCGCCGGAACGTGATGCTCCCGCAGGTAGACCTCTAGCAGCGCCTCCGCCGTCACCAAGTCCTCCAGCAGCACCTTCGCTCGCCCGTCATCGGCGTGCGCGCGCACAAACTGATGGTCTGCGTTGAGCGTGAATGTCGAGGTGGAGGGGTTGAAGCTCACCAGCCGCCCGGCGGCCCCCTGCTGGACATAAATGTACCGATAGCGGCTGCGTGGCTGCTGGTAGAGGGTGCGAATCAACGGGCGCAGGTCCATGTCGGGGTCCAATTCCAGGTAGAACCAACCCTCGTCCGCCTCCGCGCCCTGCCGCACGATCTGGCGCTGCGCTGCGAGCACATCGGCGACGGAGTGCTCCACCAGGCGAGGATTGACGAAGTTGCGCTTCTCCTCCTTTTTGCGAAGTTCTGCGCTATCTATCTCGCGCAGGTAGCCCTCGTACTGGTCGCGCGCCTCGTAGAAGAGTTCCGCCAGCAGGCACTCCAGCTTGCTCTTCAACTCGCACTCCTCCCCCCCCTCACGCGGCGCGGTGAGCACTGTGTCCAGGTCATCCACCTGTAGCTCAGCACGAAAGCGGTTGAATGTCTGATAGGAGAGCGGCGTCATGCCAAAGAAGGCGTCATCCTGGTTGATGAGACGATCTCGGACACGGATGAAGAAGCCGTGGCTGCGCCCCAGGTCCGCGCTCTTGCCCGCGTGGAGCGCCTGCTGCGTCACGAGCACAAAGCCAGAGACGCCGGAGGGAAAGGAGTCGGAGAAGAGCGCCTCGCCCTGGAGCCACCAGTGCTCGCCGGTGCTGCGTTGGAGCGCCTCAATGCGGCGGCGCGGCAGGTCACCCACACAGAAGGTGACGATTGTCTCATAGCTTTCCTTGTGGCTGGCGATTTCTTTGCCGTTGAGAAAGAGTCGAAAATCTTCCTGGAGGGGCATGGCGGTACTCAAGACCCAGCCCAGCCTCCCTAGCCGGATACTCTGTGCTTTGGGCTTCAGATCCTCCAGCAGCGCGAGCGTCCAGGAGCAGGGCTCCTCCTTGAAAAGCTCCTCCATGTCGATCTGCGCCGCCTCACAGACATGGCGGAACCTGCCATCCCGCGCGAAGCTCTGCCAGTCCCCGATGCGGCGCACCGAGAGGGCCACGGCATCGTTGGCCCCCGTCGCGCTGGTGGCGAAGTGGCGAAAGTCCAGCGTCACACAGAGAATAGACTCGTCGGTCCGCGTGACGTAGGTCACCTGATTGGCAATCGTGTACGTTGCCAGCTTCCCGATACCGAACTTGCCAATCTGCTTGCGCTTGAGATGGCGCGCTACCTCGCGCGGGCGTTTGCTGCTCCGCCCGATGTGCCAGAGATTCACCAGCCCCTCGTAGTCCATCCCCTCGCCATCGTCGTAGACGACCACGAAGCGGCGGCGCGGGTCGCCGGGCGAGGGGACGAAGACGCGGCACTCGGCGGCGTCTGCATCGTAGGAATTCACCACAAGCTCCTCAATGGCCTTGGAGGGAGACTGATA
>JACCSL010001036.1 GCA_013812995.1 Ardenticatenales bacterium
GTGTGTAGACGCCCGCGCCATGAACAGCGCCATGAACGGGGCTAGCCCAGGCGCTGAGCGTCGAAGAGGCCGGGCGAGCGACCCTCGATCATCATTGCCAGGGCGCGTTGGGCCACCATGACGCCCAGCCCCATGCCATGCCCGTTGAAGCCAACGCAGAAGGCCACGCGGTCGTGGCCGGGCAGCCAGCCCACCAGGGGCAGCCCATCCGGCGTGAAGCCCATCGTCCCCGCCCACCGATAGCTGATGGGCACCGCTGAGAACTCGGGGAAGTGGAGCGCGGTCCATGCCTCCAGGTCGGCCTGCACGGGCGCAGTGGGCTCCTCGCTTGGGTTGTTGTTTTCCGTGTCGAAGTGGAGGTGGCGACCCCCGCCCATCAGCCAGCGCCCGTAGCCCGTCTGCCCCGGCTCCTCAACCTGCCGGAAGTACCAGAAGCCGTAGTGGCTGTACCCCGCCGTATCAAAGATCATCGGTGCGGGCTCCGTGACGTAGAGCTGCCCGCGCATCGGCACGACCTTACCCTCGAAGTAGGGATGGACCCGCGCGGCCCAGGCATTCGTCGCCAGCAGCAGCCAGCGTGCGCGAATGGTGGCCCGCTCACTGTGGATCACCACCTGGTGGCCCACCTCCTCGAAGTGGGTCACGGGTGAGGCGGGGATGAAGTCGAAGCCGCTATCCTGGAGCAGCGCACGGGTGAGCGCGGCGGGCTGGGTCACGCCATCGGCGGGACGACGCAGCCCGGCCATAAAGCCCCGGTTGAGCGGGTCGTGGGGCGTAAACTCGCCGGGGAAGCCATCCTCGGCGAGCAGCGTGGCACTCTTCGCGAGCTCCTCCGCTTCCTCCTCGCTCTCCGCGAGCAGCAGGCTACCGCGACGGTTCAGCGGTACCCCTAGCCGCTCCGCAAAGTCCAGCATCACATTGCGATTCTCAACCGTCAGTGCCCACAACTCGCGCGCCACCTCACGCCCAAACGTCTCCACCGCCCGGTAGTAGTTATCGGCGATGCCGCTCATGATGAAGCCCGCGTTACGGCCCGTCGCGCCCATCGCGGGCTGCCGCGCCTCGACGATGACACCGCGCAGCCCCGCCTGCGCGGCCCACTGCGCGCTCCCCGTGCCGATGATCCCGGCGCCGATGATGCATAGCTCTGTTTCGATGTCGATGGGTCGCACGGGCGGCGCTTCCTGCCCGAGCAGCCCAGCATCGGCCTGCCAATAGGAAAGGCTCATAGTTGTCTCCTCTCTTGGGTTTCTCTCTGTTATGAAAGCAGTTTTTGGACTGAGAATAGTCTTGAAAATGGAATGCGTAAAACGCAAAAGTAATGTTTGACTCCCGAAGTCTATGCACTACCCAACAAGCCTGTTTACGTTTCTGGTTCTGATGGAATTTGTGGTTGAGGGGTGGCTCTGCGTGGTGGCCCTCTCCCCCACGTCGCTTCGCTCCGTGTCCCCTCTCCCGAAATCGGGAGAGGGGCGGCCGAAGGCCGGGGAGAGGGCGCGCATGGCACGCTTCCCAATCTTCCATACCACAAATTCCGTCAGAAGCAGGAACGTTTTACGTTTTACGTTTTATGCTGTTATCAGTGGCTATTTAGAGAGTGGGAGGAGCGGAATGAACGTTAGTTAGGGGCGGTGCTGAAGGGGCGGTGGGTTGTCATTGCGCCCAGCGAAGGAATGAGCTATGCGGTACCAGGATGTGTCTATGTCAGCTGCGCCTGAGCCTGCGCCAGATCATGGTCTACCCCGAGCCGCTCAAACACCTCGCAGGCCCGCGCCAGGTGCGTCTGGCGTGCGGGGTTGTCTCGGGGCAGATGGCGCGCGATCTCGTAGTGAGCGAGGGCCGCATCGTAGGGCATCGCCAGCCGCTCCGCCGCCGCAAGACTCTGCTGCCATGCCTTCCGGGCGCGCCCCTCATGGTCGGAGAGCCAGTCCAACCAGCCCTGGTGTAACAAGTAGCTGGGCTGCCCGATGGGAAAGACCCGCGCATACTGCTGAAGGGCCTTGCAGGCTGCCTGTGCCCGTCTTGCCAACTCCCGAGGAGTCAGGGAGGCACTGAGCGGGTTCTGAAGTGTGCGCTCCCAGACACGCAGCGTTACATGCGCCACCGCCGCGTACGTCTCCAATGCCGTGAAGAACACGGGCGGTGATTGGGCCAGCAGCGTGGCGCAATGCTCCGCTGCCTCCAGCGCCAACGTCTCCTCGTTGCGCCGCAACCGTACCAGCGCCAGCATTCCTGCCGCCAGCCGTTCCGAGGAGCCATCCGCGTTCCGCGCGAGCAGGGCCTCCGTCTCTTCAATCAGGGCGAGGGTCGTTTCTGTATCACCCAGGCGAAAGAGATGCTGTGCCTTTCCGATGCGCGCCCAGGTTTGATGAAGCAGGTTGTCATTGGCCCTCGCAATTGTGTGAATCTCGTCCCAGAGCCTAGCTCCCTCCGCAAACGCGCCCTCGAAGCGCGCCGCCATCGCGGGAACCGCGATACTCTCGGCCAGCCGGAGCTGATCGCCCAGGTGTTCAGCGAGGGACGCGGCCTGCTGCCCCTGCTCCTTTGCCGTGCTCCACTCACCCACCCCGAGCAGATAGACGCTGGTCCGAGCGAGGACGTGCACGAGCGTCGGGGGGTCTCCCAGCCTTTCCGCCACTTGCCGGGACCAGCCCCAATAGGCCCTGGAGAGGGAGTGCAGGGGGATGATTCCCGTGGTCACGGAAATCGTGGCATACGCCTGGGCCAGTGCCGGGGAGAGGCCCTGCCCCTCCGCGAGGTTCACGGTGCGTAGTACCGCGTACAGCATGGAGGTTGTCTCGTTGGCATAGTAAAAGACCTCGGCCAGTTGCTGGTAGGCGCGCGCAGCGGCCAGCCGTGCCATCTGGCTATCGGCAGGCTCCATCTGCTCAATGTGCGGGGAGCGAAGGCGGGCACCCATCTGTTTTCCCAGTTCCTGCACCAGGGCCAGATTGAGGCGAGTCGGTGTGGTGGGCATGGGCCAACCCAGACGCGCGGTGGCCTGTACCAGGGAGTGCCCACTCTCGGCGACCTGGCCCAGCCCGAGGTAGGCTTCCCCCAGCAGCAGCGCCAACCGCCCCTGCTGCACCTCGGGGATAGCAAGTTGCCCTTTCTCGATCTCCTGCCGCGCCGTGCGAAGGGCGCTCACGGCCTCGTGGTAGGCACCTCGGTGCAGGGCCTGCTCCCCTGCCTTTTCCAGGTAGAACAGCGTCTTGGCACTGTTTTCCGCCTTGTCCCAGTGGTAGGCAAGCAGAGGGTAGAAGGGGGAGAGGTCCTCGGTGTGCGTCTCCTCATACCATGCCGCGACGGCCTCGTGAAGCTGCCGGCGCTGGGAGAAGAGCATCAGGTTATAGACCACCTCCTGGGTGATGAGGTGCTTGAAGAGATAGGTAGGCTCCGGCCCATGCGTCTCCAGCGGGGTGATGTCGAGGTGCTTTAGCGCGTTGAGATAGTCAGACAGGCGCGGCTTATCCTGCTCCACCGGATAGATATCGTGCAGGGTACGATAAGGAAAGACCCGACCAATGACACTGGCAACCTTTAACGTAAGCTGCTGTTGCGGAGTGAGGCGGTCGATACGGCTGGTAATAACACCCTGGACTGTGTTGGGGAAAGAGGCCTTGAGGAACGCCTCGGGCGGCGCATTGAGCAGGCATTGCCCGCCTTCCACGCGTATGAGCCCCGCGTCCCGCAGGGCGTAGGCGAGTTCCTCGCTGAAGAAGGGGTGTCCCTCCGCCTTCTCGCGGATCAGCGCCGCGACGGGCTCGGGTAGCTCGCTGACACCCAACCGCTGGCAGACGAGTGCCAGCGTCTCTTCGGGCAGAAGGTTCTCCAGAACCATGTGCCGGGTATCGGGCGCGCGGAGCAGTTGGCTATACTCCAGTGGCAGCTGGGTGAGGGGTCGCGTCGCGAGGATCAGGAGCAGCGGTTTGACGCGCTGCCGCAGCTGGAGCGTTAGTGCCCAGGAGGCGGAATCCAGCCAGTGGGTGTCTTCCAGAATCAACAGCAGGGGCGCGCGCTGGGTGGCCTGCTGAAGAAGTCCCAGCAGCAGGTCGTGTGTGTTGTCTGCCCGCACCTTGCCCTCTAGATGGAGAGTTAGCTCGTTCTCCGGCAGATCCAGGGGGAGCACGGCATTGAGCAGCGGCGCGATGCGCAGCAAGGCAGGGCTCTCCTGAAGCATCGATAGCACCCTGGCGCGGCGCGCCTCTACGTCGTCGGCAAGTTCCTCCAGCCCAAAGAGATCTCGGAAGACGGAGCGCCAGGCGTGGTAGGGGGTGGATTTCTCGATGGCGTCTGCGGTGCCCACCAGCTTGCTGACCCCCAGGGAGCGACTACGGTGGCGGATATCCGCCACCAGCCGCGACTTCCCGATAC
>JACCSL010001040.1 GCA_013812995.1 Ardenticatenales bacterium
GCCCCACCAGAGCTGGCGGCTGATCGGCCAGTCACGGATATTTTCCAGCCAGTTGTAGTACACCTTCTCGAAGCGCTCGGGCACGATCTTGATGCGCCCGTCACGCACAGCGGCAAGGCCCGCCGCCGCCAGAGATTCCATCTTTACGAACCACTGCGTCGAGACCATCGGCTCCACGATCTCGCCGCCGCGCTGCGAGCGCGGCACGTTGAGTTGGTGCGGCTGCTCCTTGATGGTGAGCCCCGCCTCCTTCATGTCCGCCCAGAGCCGCTTGCGTCCCTCCTCGCGGGAGAGACCCATGTAGGGACCACCCTCCTCGTTGAGCGTGGCGTCCTTGTTCATGATGTTGAGCAGCGGGAGATTGTGGCGCTTGGCAATCTCGTAGTCGTTGGGGTCGTGCGCGGGGGTCACCTTGAGCGCGCCCGTGCCAAATTCCCGCTCCACATACGCATCGCCAATCACCGGAATCTCGCGGTCCAACATGGGGACCAGCACCGTCTGACCAATGAGATGGGCGTAGCGCTCGTCCTCGGGATGCACGGCCACGGCGGTGTCGCCCAGAATCGTCTCGGGGCGCGTGGTCGCCACAGGGATGAACTCGTCCGAGTCCTTGAGGCGGTACTTGAAGAAGTAGAGCGTGCCCGGCTCCGTGGAATACTCCACCTCCAGGTCGCTCACGGCGGTTTGCAGGTTGGGTGACCAGTTCACCAGGTAGCTGCCCCGGTAGATGAGCCCCTTCTCGTACAGGCGGATGAAGGCCTCGCCCACAGCGTCGCTCAGCCCCTCGTCGAGCGTGAAGCGCTCGCGGCTCCAATCGCAGGAGGCCCCCAGGCGGCGGAGCTGCTTGGTGATGTAGCCTCCGTAACGCTCCTTCCACTCCCAGAGCATCTCCTCAAAATCCTCGCGCCCCACCTGGAAGCGCGTCTTGCCCTCCTTCATGAGCTGCTTTTCCACCTGGAGCTGCGTCGCGATGCCCGCGTGATCGGTGCCAGGGAGCCAGAGCGACGGTTTGCCCGTCATGCGGTGGTAGCGCGTCATGATGTCTTCCAAGGTCACGAACATGGCGTGGCCCATGTGCAGTTCGCCCGTCACGTTGGGCGGCGGCATGGCGATGACGAAGGGCTCTTTCTCCCAGTCGATCTCGGCGCGGAAGAAGCCGCTCTCTTCCCACCACTGGTAGAGCTTCACCTCCACCTCGCGGGGGTCATAGGTCTTGGGTAGATCCTGAGTTGCCATTGTTTTTCCTCCAAAGCCAATAGAAAAAGCCCATCATCCTACAAGGACGATGGGCCATCGCGGTACCACCTTGTTTCCGATGCGCGGCATCGGCACTTGTGAGCGCGGTAACGGGCGCTCCCGGTGGCTCTACTCCGTGCCAAGCGCACGTTTCTGCCACAGACTCACCGGCGACCTTCGGCGGGGTGCGCTCGGGCAGGCTTTCAGCCGATGGCCTGCCCTCTCTGGGAGCGGCGTGCCGCCTACTCCTCCGGGTCGTTGTCAAATTTCTGATTGTTGGGGAGGAGTATAGAAGACGAGAGAGGGCGTGTCAAGGAGAATTTTGTCCTGCGTTGGCTTCTCCGCCCTCCGGCCCGTAAAAGAGCACCCACACGATAAAATCATCGCTGAAATCCTCAAAGCGGTGCTCGATGCCCGCAGGGACGAAGAGAAAGTCGCCGGGGCCAAAGGGCTCACGGGTGCTGCCGTTGTAGAAGGTTCCCTGCCCCGCCACGACGATATACGCCTCGTCGCGGCTGTGCGGCTGCTGCGGGTCTTCCCCGCGTGGGGCGTAGAGTTCGACCTGGAGCGTGCCATGCTGGAAAACAATGGCGAAGCGCTCCCCGGCAGGGCCAGGGAGCTTTGCCAGGCCCTGCGCCACCGTCACTCGTTGTTTTGCCATAGGTGTGCCTCACTTTCGAAAAATAGGATTCAGGGGTATTTGGGTTTTCCCGCCTTGCTGTCTGTGATATAGTCCCCGCGCAACCGCTATCGCGAGGAGAACGCTTACCCCTATGACGATCTACGATGTGTCGGTTCCGATCTCCAACCAGCTTCCGGTCTGGCCAGGCGACCCCGCCATTGAGGTGACGCGCACAGGCAAGATGGAGGAGGGTTCCCCCGTCAACGTCTCGCAGCTCCGCATGGGCACCCACACAGGCACCCATATCGACCCACCCTTCCACTTTCTACCCGACGGGTGCAAGGTGGATGAGCTTCCTCTGGAGCGGCTCATCGGCCCGGCGTGGCTCGCCGACTGCCGTGGCACGCGCGAGGTCACGCGCGAGGTGCTAGCCCAGGCGTCGATTCCGGGCGATGTCACACGCCTGCTGCTCCTCACCGACAACTCTGCCATCTGGGAGAATCCCACTCACGAGTTCGACCGGGGCTTCGTGGATATCGCCGTCTCCGGCGCGGAGTGGATGGTCGAGCGCGGTATCCAACTGGTCGCTATTGATTATATGTCGGCTGACAATATCGACGATGAGAACGGCCCTGCTCACCATGTTCTACTCCCCAATGATGTCCTTATCATCGAGAATGTTGACCTCCGCCATGTCCCTCCCAATCAGTGCTATGAACTGATCTGTCTACCCCTCAAGGTCCAGCACGGTGATGGAGCACCCGCACGCGTGGTTCTCAGGACAATCGAAAACGTATTCTCTACTGCATAGAACGTATCACGTAATCAACCAGATGCTATCTGTCTTATTACGTTTTACGTTTTACGTTTTATCTATTCTTTCCAACAAGGAGCCTTCCCATGCATGACACAATTATTGATGATATCTACGCTCGCCAGATTCTGGACTCGCGCGGCAACCCTACCGTAGAGGTAGAAGTTAGCCTGACAGGCGGCGCGATGGGTCGCGCCTCTGTTCCCAGCGGGGCCTCCACGGGTGCGCACGAGGCGCATGAGTTGCGCGATGGGAACAAGGCGTATGGTGGCAAGGGTGTCGAGACAGCGGTGAACAATGTCAATGTGAAGTTGGCCGAGGAGCTGATCGGCTGGGATGCGACGGAGCAGCTTGCCATCGACAACATGATGATCGAGATGGACGGCTCGCCCAACAAGAGCAATATCGGTGCGAATGCGATTCTGGGCGTGAGTCTGGCTGTGGCAAAGGCCGCCGCACAGGCAGTCAACCTGCCGCTTTATCGCTATCTGGGCGGGGTGTCCGCGCATGTCCTGCCCGTACCAATGCTGAATATCCTGAATGGCGGCAAGCACGCGGCAGACTCGACGGACTTCCAGGAGTACATGATTCTCCCCGTGGGCGCGGACAGCTTCTCCGAGGCGCTCCGCATGGGCACCGAGAGCTATCACGCGCTCAAAAAGGTACTGCACCAGCGTGGCTACAGCACGAACATCGGCGACGAGGGTGGCTTTGCGCCTTCCCTGCGAACCAACGTCGAAGCGTTCGATGTCATCATGGAAGCGATCCAGCTGGCGGGCTACATCCCCGGCGAGGACATCTATCTCGGGATAGACGCGGCAGCCACGGAGTTATATGACGCGGCCACCGGGAAATATGTGCTCGCCCGTGAGGGACGCTCTCTCACCAGCGAGGAAATGGTGGCGCTGTGGGAAGAATGGGTCTCCAAGTACCCGATTCTCTCCATCGAAGATGGCCTGAACGAGGATGATTGGAGCGGCTGGGAATTGATGGTCGAGCGGCTAGGCGACCGGCTCCAGATCGTGGGGGATGACCTGCTGGTGACGAGCGTTCAGCGGCTGGACGAGGCCATCGAGCGGCGCGCGGCCAACTCGATCCTGGTCAAGCTGAATCAGATTGGTACCCTCTCCGAGACCGTCGCTGCCGTAACGATGGCTCAGCGCGTCGGCTGGAGCGCGGTCATCT
>JACCSL010001044.1 GCA_013812995.1 Ardenticatenales bacterium
AAAAGAGGGGAAAGGGCAACCCGCCGTCCCCTCCGAGGGAGAAAGAACATGGAGTATGAGCAACCGCTTGCTATCGACCCGCCGCCCCCGTCGGGCTACCGGCCGGGGTATCCCTTCCTCTATCCCAAGCTGATGCTCAACGTGGGAAGTATGGTGCTTTTTATAACAGCGGCACTGGTATTTTCCTACATTGGATTGCGCTCTCCCCCCTGGTAGTCATCGACACGCTGCTGCTTCCGCTCCTGGCGCTGCCCAGCCGCCCCATCGTGTTGGTGGCTCTGGTGGCTCTGGTGGTGAACACAGCGGGGGCGATGGGGGACCTCTACTCGGCGTGGTGGCTACTTCGCCTGACGCACCAGGGGCTGCTCTATGATGTTGACCCGGAGCGGATACTGGTTTTTGAGCCGCTGGGCTCGGATTGGGCTCACTAGAGCGCGGCCAATGCCGCGCGGAGCGGCGCGGCCTGTGCGGGGTTGGCCTCGTGGATGAAGCCAATCAGCCCTTGCAGATAGGCGCGGAAGTCGGCGTGCCCGTCGTGATTCTGCGCTTCCAGCCCCGTCTGATGGGCTTTGTGCAGGATGGCGCGCACGCGGCGTCGCAACTCTCTCGGCGTGCCCAACTGCTCATTCACCACAAGCCCCGTCACCACCTGCCGGGCGGACTGCCGGAAGAGGCGCGTTTTACCCTCATGGATGACAAACCCTTCTTCTCTCACGATGGGCGGGACGCTCTTGAGAAGCCAGTAGGCACCCGCCACCTCATCCCCGGAAAAAGTTAAATCGTCCGCATAGCGCGTATAGGCGAATCCCTGGACTCGACCAAGCCCTGCCAACCGACGGTCCAGCCGGGCGGCTGCCAGGTTGGCAAGCGTGGGGCTGGTCGGGGCTCCCTGCACCAGATGGCGCGGCCCAACGCTGATGAAGTACCGTGTGCCATCATGGTCAAAGGCCTCGCGCTCATGCTCCGTGCAGAGCAACGCCAGAACCGAGGCGACAGAAAACGAGTAGCCCAGCGAGAGAAATAGCCCGCGCACACGGGGAAAGGTGATACTGGGGAAAAAATCAGCAAGATCGAAATTGAGAACGATCTCTTTGCCGACATGAGGCTGAGCATTGCTGATGATGGAGCGCCCTGCCACAAAGCCATGCGCCATCTCCGTGACCGAAACATGGTTTAGAAGATGATGGAGGACGTGACGCTGTAGGGCCTTGAGATCGCGTTTTGGGGCGAGGATCAGACGCTGCCCCCCGCTGCGCTTGGGCACGCTATGGGCGACATAATGCCAGACGGTGTCCGCAGGTTGGTCGCGGGTGAACCAGCGCAGCCGTGTTAGGGGGATGCCTAGCCACGCAGCCAACTCTTTTTCGCTGCGGAGGAGGGGTAAATATAGGTGTTGGAGGCAAGGTTCATCGGTTTCGGCCTTGAGGTGCTCCGCCGAGGCTCCCCATGTTTCCTCCCCGAAATAGCGGCGATCTTGCAGGGGACGCTCCAACCGTCGCCGCTCGCGTTCCTGACGCCGCTGCTCCACTTCCCCGCGCCACTGCTGATACCAATCGATCATTACAACCTCCTTAAAGAAAAATGGATGGCCCGGTTACGAACAAGCGGTGAAGCGGCTCCTACCTTGTTCGTAGGGTAGGAACCTGAGCAGAAGGGTTGGCTAGACAACTCCACCACGGCGGAACGCCGCAGTATGAAGGGCTAACCGGGCCACCCCGACCTATTTCTTTTGTAAGGCGAACCGCACGGCCAGGATATGTTCGCAAGGACCGCGTCCCATGATGTGTTCCTGAAAGAAGGGGCACTCGCACTGGCCGAAGCGGATGCGCTGATCGTCATCCATTGCCACAATCACTTTATAAGGGGTTGAGGTGTTGGGAATGACCTCTGCCTCGACCTTTGTCTCCCCACGCGGGTTTTCCGCTGGGGGTAAGATGTGGGTGATGGTGACGTTCCCCTGGTCCGCGAGTTGTTGCGCGTGCTCGACTCGTGGGTCTGGGGTAAAAAGGGCGTCCATATCGATTGGTTCGGCGAACAACTCGCGCAGTCGATAGCATCTTATTGTTGGGTCCCATGTTACACGCCCGCTGCGACAGAGTTGGAACAATGCGTGCTCAATTTCCGCTTTTTCCAGAGCAATTTCTTCGGCCATCTGGCTGCGGGAGGCGATGAGGTGCTCCGAGAGGAAGCGATAGACCCGTGCGACGGTGGCGGGTGAGATGGTCTCATTGGACGCCATAAGATCGAAGGCGCTGCCCGTGGCCCAATCGTTGCGCGACCAGCCGGACAGCAGCAGGGTAAACTGATAGCCGCCACAGTGGCAGATGTAAAAGTGCGGGAGTCCGCGCCCCAGCACGCCCAGGGTAACACGTTCCGCATAGGGGAGCACATTGCGCAGCAACGATAGCCGCCGCCGCCCCCAGAGCCGCACGGCGCGCTCATATCCCTCATAGTGCGTGCCCTTGAGCGTGAAGCGCTTCTCCCACGGCTCCAGCACGATGGAGATGGGCTCGCCAGGGCGAAACTCATATCGGACTGCGTGCGCACCATGCCGTGGCGGCTTGTTTTCCTCGAAGAAGGCAATCATGCTAAGCAGGTCCACCGGGCGCACATCAAAGGTGAAGGGACGCATGGCGAGAGCCCCCTGCACCTGGAGAAAGCCCTTGAGCCAGCTCTCCGGCAGATCGACCTTGCGCTCAAAATGAACCTTCGTTCCCTTCGCCGTTCCCACAGTGGTCACCCCGAAGCCCCCCGCGCCCACTCCAAAGAGGGTGCGTCGCGAGCTGCGAAGCTCAGAAAGGGCCGCGCGTAGCTGCCAGGTGAAGTCAATGTTCGTCGTCCCATAGTTGACCACCCCCTCCGGCTCGAAGGCATCCAGGGGAGCGGAGAGGCGCGCATACGAAGATTCATCATTGCTGAATGCCTCGAAGAAGAGTTGGTCCGGGTGAACCGTAATCACCGGGTCAAGGGTTAGCGCGTAGTCCTCATCGCTCAGCCAGCGCGAATCGTTCAGGATGACCTCATGGAGGGCACCCATCAACTGGCGCATCAACAGCGGCTCCTTGACCCGCCCCCGGAAAGAAACCGGCGCACGTTGCAGGTTCGTCGCAAAATCCATCGTGCTCCCCTCCAGGGACGAGGTGACGGCGGTGCGATGGTCGTAGCTCAGGGCAACTTCCATAAAAGTCTCCTTTCCTCAACTCGTGGCACGAAGCTGCCGCCTCAGGCGGACGAAACTGACCATGATGTGCTCCGGGATGGCACGTTTGCTGCGAAAATCCATCGCCTCTTCGAGTAGGGGCAGAATCACCTCGCCCAGATCCGGGCACTGTCGCACCGCTTCCTCCAGGCAGTGCAGCGCCTTCTTCTTGCTGTTGCGCCGCGTTTTGTTGAGGAGCAGCGTGCGGAAGACCGTCAGGTTTTCCGCCACACGCTGCGCCGACGCCGCACTGCCCTGGCCCAAAATGTCTAGCGCGAGGCGCTGGATATAGATGTTGGGCGATTCCATCAGCTCCTGAATGGCAGCGGGCGAGTGCTGCCACGCCTCAGGATGCTGTGTCATCAGGTAGATAAAGATGGGGTTGTGCTCACGATTCCCTTTAGGATTCCATATACCATAGGCACCCACCTGCCCAAGAATGTAGCCCGCGTGGCGAACATAGCCTTCCGGCGACTCGGTGTAGAGCCGATCCAGGCGAGCAGTGACAATCTGCCCTACCTCCTCGATCTCGCGCCGGGCCTTGAGGTCTGCTTGCTGTGACCAATGACTGAATGGGTAGGCCCGATAGAGCAGCGAGGAGAGATGGCCCATAAAGTGGAGGGTGAGGAAATCGAGAAATTCCTCGTCCTGCTGCTCTTCCGCCGCCCGAAAGAGTGCCGGGTCCGCGCCGTGGAGATAGGGTTTCAGGAGGGGCGCAGCGCGGTGCGGGTCGCGCTGGTAGAGCGCCAGGGCGACGTCGCGATTCAGTTGCCATCGCTGCCATCGCTGCACGACTCGATCCTGGCGTGGGAATCGTTGCTCAATGAGGTTGAAAAAAGCATCTCTCTCCAGGAGTTCCTTGAGGAGTACACGCAACACTTTGTTCCACATATCAGAGGTCCCCACTGTAAAAAACATCTGCCAATAGAGAGTCTCATCTCCCAGGTCATGGATGACTTGCAGAAATCGCTCTTCCTGCCCCCCTGCGAGCCAGCGAAGGTGAGCTTGAACGTAGGGCAGAAGAGATGTCCCATACCGTTGGATCAGCTCGCGCACGAGTTCCGGCTGTTTGAAACGGTCGTAGCTGGGGTGTCGCTTCTCGAGTTCGGCCACGATCTGCTCAGGCGGCACCTGTATCGCCAGGAGCTGATTGATCTCCTCAGCCCACTCCTCCCGTGAGGCGAAGGCCCGGAAAAGCTCCCAGTACCACGCTTCATCGCCTGCCTGCCGGACAGCCTTGCGGAGCGCCAGAAACCCTGATCGATCCCCGTGCCACCAATGAGGCACATTGTCGCGGACAAGCTTTTGGAACAGTGGCGCTCTCCTGTACAGCGCCATCGCCGTTGCCTCACTGAATGCGTGATGGGTTACCATTCGCCGTTGGAGCGCCTGGAGGAGTGCCTCGTCTGTCAGAGGCGCGCGCACCAGGCCAAGAAGCTCCTCGTTCCACTCCTCAGCGGTGTGCCATTGGCTTCGATAGAGCAGTTCGAACACCTTCTCCTGACCATCGGCCTCCGCGCGTTGGAGGAGGGAAGCAATGATGGCAGGAGGCCAGAGTGCGGTATGTAGGATGGATTCCATGAACGTCTGAAATAGCGCAGGGCTGGTCTGGTAGAGCGTGGGCATCCAAAAAGAGGCGCACTCCGCGAAGCCGTGCTCGCTCGCCAGCACATGTAGTTCGGCAGAAAGCGCATCTGGGGGTGGCTTGGAATCAAAGAGCTTTTTAAGCTTTTGTTGTAGCTTAGAGGCCATGTTATCTCCGGGACTTTTGAAGCTGACTCATTCTACCAGGGGGGTACGACAGAGTACGTCGGGGCCACAAATAGAAAACAGGGGTGGCATTGTGCCACCCCTGTTCTCGTACGGCTGAAGTACCTTGCGGTACAACCTTACTTGATGAAGACCGGCAGGTAGACGCTGAACACCTCTTGCTCCGGGCAGAAGGCGGTGATCGTGTTCACTGTGCGGTTGCCCAGCGAGTCCAACACCTCGACCCGAACGGTTGTGTCGTTCGAGCAGGTCGAGGTGTCGAGCGTGATAACGCCGTTGTTGGTGGGAGCCGTCGGGCCATCACCAAAGTCCCAGCGATATTTGATGGGGCGAACGCCCGGGATGTTGGAACTGAAGTTCGCCACGAAGGTCGTCTGTCCCGCCTCGGTCGTGGTTGCTTCGATCTCGACCTGAGGATTGTCCCAGGCCCAGTTGAGCGCGCGCTGGATCAGTTCCTCGCGCGTGGTGAAGCCCGAGCGGGTGTTGACACCCTCCAGACCGAAGGTGGCGTAGAAGGTGCGGCCCGTGAAGGTCACGCCGGGATTTTCCAGCGTGGGCTGCTCACGGTGGACCATCGCAACCGTACCCTTGTCCACGTTGGTTGAATCACGGTGCTGGAGCACGGCCTGGTAATTCGGGGTCGTGGGGCTGCCAGCCACATCATCGGTGATGTACACCCCAGACTCGATCTCGTCGACGAAGTACTGGTTGTCTGCACCATCCCAATTACCCTCGCTCAGGTCCAGCCGGACCCCCGCAAGCGGGAGAGCGCTTGTGCTGGAGATGGTGAAGGTGGGTGAAATGACGCCCGTACCGACGGTGTCCGTCAGGAAGGTGCCACCCAGAGTGAAGTTGTAGAAGAACTCAGGGTTATCATTATCCGATGCAAGAACCGTTGAGAGGTCCTGGCCCATGGCGATGATGGTACCGCCGTTCTGAGCGTACTGGTTGAGCGCGTACATGTCGTTCTCGGTCAGCGGCGTCGGAACGCTGAAGGAGCCATCCGGGTAGAAGTTATCACCCGTGAAGTAGAGGATGGCATCATAGCCAACCAGCGCGGCGGGATCGAGGTACCGATCGGTGGTACCGGCCAGGGCATCTACGTTCAGGATGGTGTAGCTGTAGCCGAGCGCGCTAACGGTTCGCGTGTAGTACCCGCGATAGTTGGGCAGACCAAGCGACGAGCTACCATCGTTGTCGATGATGAGGATGTCGGTCTTGGCAGCCGGGTTGGTCACGCGCGCCCAGAGCGGCATGTGGGCGTGGTGGTCCGAGCCATCCATGATGAGATAGCCCTGGTTGTCCCCGTTCCAGCCCAGTGCGGAATCGAAGCGCACGATGACGTTGGCCTCGCCATGCGCCGGCAGGGTGAGCGACGCGGGCGTCACCGTGAAACCGGGCAGGCTCGTGGTGGCGGTGAAGCTGTCACCCGTGTAGAGCGTGCTCAGAGCGTAGGTCTCGGCCTCGTCGGTGATGTTGCGAACCGTGACGACCATCGACTTGATCGTGCCCGTCGCGACATGGCCGAAGCCAAGGCTTGGCGGATCGAGGATCACGCCCGGATCAGCGGCGCGCTCCAGGTCCAGACGACCCGCACCCATGTCGAGCGGCTGAGCGGGCATACCGTCATGCGTCCAGATATCCATGTACTTCGCGGTGGACATCAGGGCCGACTTGATCTCCGCAGGCGTCCAGTTGGGATGAACCTGCTGGAGCAGCGCGGCGGCACCAGCGACATGCGGCGCAGCCATCGAGGTCCCCGACACCTGACCATAACCAAGGTGACGTGCCTCGCCCTCTGCGTTGGGCGTGTAGCCCTGCGAGAGGATATTCACACCAGGGGCCGCGATGTCGGGCTTCAGGACGTTCCCGACGCCAGGACCACGGCTGCTGAAACTGATAACGACGTCCGCGGTATTGCCCGCCTGGTAGGCGCGCATATCCAGTGTAAACTCAGAGCCGGTGCCGTGCGTGTCATACCAATCGACCATCTGGAGACCCTTGGTATGCCAGATGAAGATCGACGGAATCGTTGTCTGATCGCCCACCGAACCAGCGCCCATCGTGGTCAGGGTATCACCGCCTGCGGCGTGATTATAGACCACAACGAACTCAGCTCCTGCCCGCTCAGCATTCAGAACCTTGACACCAAACTCACAGGAGCCACGGCTAATAACGGCGGCCACCTTCGTTTCGCCCGTAACATTGAAGGTGCCAGCGGGCCAGGGGTTACAGCCGTTGAAGTTGGTGGGGC
>JACCSL010001048.1 GCA_013812995.1 Ardenticatenales bacterium
AAGTTGGACCGTGGGGTGAAGCTCATCGATGCAAACCACCTGGTAGCCGTGCGTCGCCGTTTCAGTGTCCTTGAAGTTGGACCGTGGGGTGAAGCCGATTTTGTTTTGTGAGATTGAGGTGATGATTGTCTCACAAATTCTCTTTTTGAGCCATACAGCGGCTCTGGTGAGGCGCGTTTTCCTCTTGTCTCTTCAATTATTAAAGTGCTGGAGAGGAAAGAGCGCAAATGGTGTTTTGTATGGGAAAGGCCGTCATTTGCGCCATGCCTCAAGCAAAAAAAGAGGGCTAAACGTCGTTGCAGAAGCGGCGAAATTCGCAGTCACGACACTTGGCCTGTACTTTTGGTGGCTCAGGCATCCATTCTTCCTGTGCAATCCTCGACATTTGCGCCAGGGCCGCTTCTACCTGCCGTTTTAGGCGGGTGGTAAGGTCGAGGGGTTCGGCGCGCCGCAATGGAATCAGGTAGACAAAGCCCCGCTCGACCTTGATCTGCCATTGTTCTTCCAGGAGCATGGCATAGGCGGCCAGTTGGAGTTTCCAGTGGTCGCCGAGACGAGAGGCGAGTTTGAATTCCACCACCCATGCCTGGCCCACCAGCCCATCCGGTTCTGCAAGCACAAGGTCTACCTGGCCTCGCAGCCCCAACCGCTCGCTTTCCACCCAGACATCGAAGTGACGCTCAGCGGTTTTGAGGTTGTAAGGCCGCAAGGAGCGGCGTGCCTCGCGGGTGCTCTCGTCCTCGTGGGCGCGAATGCCCGCTTCCATTTTGTGGGTCACGGGCCGAATGGCTGGTAGGCAATGATGGTAATACAAAATCCTGGCGCAGTAAAGGTACTGTTTGAGATCGGTGGCGGTGAACATCATGTTTTTTCCTCTACCTCAATGCAGAGGCGCTGTTCCCAGTCTTTATGGCAGATGGGAATGAGATACACGTTTCCCTCGTGCTTTCCCAGCCGCTCCCGGATTCGTAGTATGAGCATTTCTTGATGGTTTCGGCTTAGCTCTCCGAGGAAGGCGCTGTACTGGACGCGGTCCAGCCCATAGTCCAGGCAGACATCCGCCACTTTTTGCCGCGCGCCATCGTGGGATATGTCGTAGATGAGGAGGGTTTGCATGAGCGCCTCCTACCACCGCGCCGCGTAGGGATCAAAGGTGCCACGCTCCCCGCGCACGAAGGTTGCCAACGAGCGAGCCTGCTGCTGGATGAGGTGGCGCAGCGGCAGGTGCTTGTCATCGTGACGGACGGGTCGATCCAGCCGCTCCAGGACGCGCTCGGCCAGCTCCTTGCGCGTACCCTCGCTCAACCAGCCTTTTTCGTCCTGCTCGATGGCTCCGCCCTTGCCAAGAAAATTGAGAATCGCCCGGTCCGCCACAGGCTGGCGAAACGGTTCGACCATATCGAGCACCAGGCTGTATTTTCCAGGCCGATCCGCGTGAACGAATCCCGCATACGGGTCTAACCCCGCCAGGAGAATGGCTCGCTCGATCTCGTTGTAGAGGATGCCATAGGCGTAGTTGATGACACTGTTCGCGGCATCCCGGCTGCCGCGCCCCTCGCGGCCCGGCCAGGGAATTCCCTCGGGCAGCAGGGTGGCGAAGCCGCGCCAGTAGTGCTGCGCCGCGTGTGCCTCCAGCAGCATCAGCGGCTCGCGCAACTCGTCGATGTGCGTTGCTCCCTCCCCGACCCGCGCCACGCGCGACTCGTGGACCAAAATCTCCGTCATGGCCTCGCGGAGACGCACGAAGCTTTCCGGCGCGCTTTCCTTGCGATACTTCGCCATGTAGCGTAGCAGCCCGGCCTGGTTCTGGAGCTTGGCCGAGGTCAGCGCCCGCGCGATGGTCAGCGCGCGCTGATCGTGGTAGGCCGCCAGCTGCTCGCGCCGCGTGCGAATCGTCCCGATGAGCCCGGAGGAATAGAGCGCCCCATACGCCCGCCCCAGCTCGTCCACAAAATGGATAGGAATCCCCCCGGAGCAGCACGCCGCAATCGCATCCGAGGAGAGAGTCACCCCCGATCCGGTGACCAGCACGCTTTCCAGATGCATCAACGGTGCCTGTGCCACGGTCTCCTTCCCGCGCAACACCTTGAGCCGACCCTGGTGTTTGCTGATGAAACACTGTCTTTCAACGATCAGATGCCGAACAATCGCCATGCGAGCCTCCTTCTGTTTCAACTCAAAATGTCATACCAGCCATCTCCCTTGACCGCGTCTTTACCCACATGGATGAGCGATCCCCACAAAAGCCATGCGCGGAACATGTCCAGTTTGCCCACCAGGGTGACTTCCCCAACCAACCCACTCAGTGGCGTCTCACCCCTCTGTCGGGTGGAGTACGAGCGCAATTCCACCCACTTTGTTTTGTCTATCACCGCAATGTCATCCGCCGCTGCCAGCAGCGCGTGCCGCTCCTGCTCCTCCGTAAGCAGTCCCTCCACGCCGAAATGCGAAGAAAGTTGCATCACTCGCTCCATTAGGCGCTGAAAAAACGGACGGAAACGGAAGGAGCGAACCAGCTTTTTCTCGTCGATCAGGCGAAGCGGCGTCTGGAGGCGCAGCGTGAGGCGATCCACTGGCAGCGTTGCCGCGTGCGCCAGAACTTCCTCGTGCGTCACCGCCAGCCCCGGCACCTGCACCAGACGCTCTCCCTCGCGCCAGAGCACCTTTGTCTCGCCCCGCAGCGGGTGTGCCGCCTCTACCCCAATCAGGCGAAACGAGCCGGGGCGAAAATCGTTGAGGCGGTCGCGCTTGCCGAGCCCTTCAACCCTCATCCCCTGCTGCACCGCCATAATTACGTAAGGCAGCAGCGCCACCGCATCGCCCACGATGGTCAACCCAAAGGAAAATTTATCCCCTGGCAGGTAATCCATCGCCTCATCGATGGGTGGCCTCACCGTCACTGGCCGGGGAATCTCATGGCCGCGCGCCCCGCTGGGATCATGCGTCGCCAGCAGCCGCGCCACCGGGCACACTTGGAGCAGCGGGCAGTCGCGGCAGTCCGCCGCGCTCTGGTTGGCGCAGAAGCCGCGCCATGCTAGGTTCCCGGCGCGGCCCCGCAGCGCGTGGAAGAAGGCCCCGCGAATCGCAGAGCCTTTATGTTCATTCAGAACGATCGGATGCTCGACGACCGTATCGAAGAGCAGGTGCGTCGTGGTGAGCATGGGTGCCTCTCAATCCTCTTCTGAGAACAGCGGGCGACTGAAATCCAGCCCCACTTCGCTGTCATAGTAGGCTTCTACGATAGCTGGCAGCTTTGCCTCTGGCGCGGCTGGTAAAATCTGGCCCTTGTTAGCAAGAGCACAGTAGCGTCCCCAACGGATCGAAACCAGAAGCTCGCCCGCCAGGATAGGATCCTCTTTCCACAATGTTTCATACTCCTGCAACAGGCTCGCAGGCAAGACCTCGATGCTATCAAACGCTCGATAAAACATCTGTTCCAGCTCTCGCGATGCCTCAAAGGGACGAAGGGTACGGATACAACTTGCCTCGAACTCAGCTGCCACACGCTCAAAGGCAGCTACCCATCGTTGCGCAATTTCACCCTCGTAAATTTCATCGAGCCACTTTCCTACCGCGCTCTCGTCAATGGTTTTCCCATTTTCCCGACTGAGAATCATTAGCGTGCGGGAGATAAGGTCAGGATCATAAATCTTCTGACCGTCGTTTGGCTCCTGGTAGACATGGACGGAAGCCAGACCCCTCTGTAGCCGTTGTCTGTTGACTCTCCCAAATCGCTGAATCAGTGCCTCCAGCGGTGCGGGGTCTGTGTAGATGGTATCAAGATCAATATCGAGACTGACTTCAACCACCTGCGTAGCTACCAGAACAATCGGTTTGCGCTCCTGACTCTTTGATCCCGCCGCATTTCGCACCAATTTTTCTTTGGCCGAGCGGTCTCGCATATTGAATCGTCCATGTAGTAGTTCGATCTGTATATTGCTTTCCGCAAGTCGAATGCGAAGTTCGTCATAGACACTCTGGGCACGATCAACAAGGTTGCAGACGACAAGCACCGATTTGCCAGCCTGTGCATCCATTACGATGCGCTCTACTCCTTCCTCAGAAAGCAGTTCGCCCCCCAGCAAAAACAGGCGATGACGGGTGAATTCCTGAAAAAGTTCAGAGGTTGCAGTGATTTCGGGTAGATTGCCCAATGCCTGATTGAGCCAGTTCCTGATCAGGGTTGGAAATGTCGCGGACATGATGAGGAAACGAGCATCAAAGTGGCGGGCAAGATATTCGATGGATTTCAGAATCAGTGCCAGCCGTTCGACTTCATAGGCGTGAATCTCGTCAAAAATGAAGGCAGCTCCATGATAATCACTGAGAAGTGCCTCATATCCCTTTAAACGATAGAAACCTTTCAACATCTGGTACGGGCTAAAGATGCGCACTGGCGGATAGTTCAGTCGGGCAAGATTTCGACTCCACCGGGCCTGCTGAGCGGCACTCCGGGGGTCGTACTCTCGCTCCAGAAGTAGTCGATAAAGTGCCAGAAGCCCGCGACCATGCTGTAGACCTACCATTCCCTCTCTAAAGCTCTCTTCCAGCCGCAGCTTCATGGCATTCATGCTGGCTTGGTAGGGCAGTGTGTAGAACAGTCTGGGTAAACCGCCCTTGCTGATAGCCTGGGAGGCAGCCCAAAGCAAAGCAGCCTCTGTTTTGCCGCTGCCAGTCGGTGCAATGAGCAACGCGGAGCCATTGATAGTTTCAGCTTCAACCTGGTGGGCAAACAATTTTTCTCGGAGGAGACCTCGGCTGCTCAACATCTCATCGGCGCTAAATGCGAGTCGTGGGAGTGCCCCCGCATGAGCAGATGCGCTATGATCGGAGTTAATGATATGGCCGCGCAGGGTGAGGGTGGCAATAGTTAGGGCTTGGTCATTGTCGTCCTCAATCTCTTGGACGAATCGGCGATAGACTTTCAGCCAATGGTAAATGCGCTCTGCCCCTCTTTTCTGCACCAACAGAAGGGCCTGTTCCTTCTCCATAGGGGTCAAGGGTTCAACACCGAGAGAATCCAGGCCCAGATCCTTGATCCACCCTGCTGAACACTCTGCCAGCCAGCGCCAGAGACCTCTGATCGTTTCCTCACTCAACTCGGCTACTCTTGGGCGCAGTTGATCATCGTCGGGATCATCTGGGACGGGATACAGTTCCTGAATGATAGAGGCATCCTTGTGATGCGAGGCAATAGCTGCTACGACCCAGGCTTGTTCCTCCACCGAGAAGGCAGCGGCTATCCAATCCATGAAGGCGAGGGAAAGGACCTCGTGTCGGTGCGGCCACTTTGGCCCTTGGCGAAGAACTTCTTGAAATCCACTGGCTGCCTTACCGAAATCGTGTAGGAATCCAGCCCAGAAAAGAAGATGCCAGAGCCGAGGAACCCCAAGAAGCTGAGGCAGATTTGGGCGAAGCCGGATAAAGTCTGCCAATCGTGACAACACCTCCCAGGTATGTTGTGCAAGAGTTTCCGGTTTTCCCCCCGCGCCCTTATCCGCACTTTTAGCCCATACTCCGGCCTTATCCAACCAGCTCGGCCATGAGGAAGGATTCATGGACCATCCTCCACGAAGCTGAGGAAAACCAGCCCCCGATAAGCCTCTTTATCAAGGGGAGTTGTTGGGTCAACCCAGTAAGGTCCATACGCGACCTGACTGAATTGCAGACTCTCCTCTGCTTCCCTGGGCAGATGAATTCTCTCGTTGATCATCACATACTGGTCGAAGGTAGGGGTTCGGCTCCTGGCATAATCCAGGAAGCGCGGCATGAGCACCGTGATCCCGCGCATTGTCTGCAATGCCATCTCGTGGGGAGCCAGGGTATGTTCAAAATAAGCATTCTCTGCCTGAGCCAGTTCAATCACACTGACCTGAGTGTAGGTGAACAAATCTTGGGAGCGGCCCAGGACCACGGGATAACGCGGGCTGCGGAAAGCCCCCTCCCACTCGGGCCGATTGATGTAGAGCGTTAGCCTTGGTTGGAAGAGCAGATCGCGCTTAAATGGATTTACTCTCCCTTCTTGAACTTTGGGCCAGCTTGTGCCCGGCAGCTTACCAACCGCCGGGCTAAGCACAATGATATGCTCTGTATCTGTCACCTGACCCTGGTAGGTAAAGTGATAGGCAAATTGAACTCCGTCTGGATCGAACCACTCGCCCAGGGCGCTGCAAATATGACCATAGATCGTCGCGGGTGGTGGCATCTGGAAAGTGGGATGAATCTGCTGCATGAAGTGAGGGTAGCGGAAGGAGGTAGTTACGCCCTCCGCTACAATTTTAAGAACCTGCATATTGGCCTCCTGATGATTGTGGGGAATCCGACATTACCGCCTACAACAACCAGGGGCCGTTCTCTCTCCGTCGCAAATCCTCTGCCAACGCCTGAAAGGCCTGTCGTGGATGAGAGACCCTCACCTTTTTGTCTCCCAGAGACCCGGTTTCATTCAGGGCCGCTTCGAACTTGGCCCGTTCTTCGTCCAGATAGCCGCGTGTCCACCCCACATAAACATCGGAGAGAATCTCATTCGGGAAGATCGTCAACGCCTCGTGAAGTGCCTCTATCTTAAGCTCGGGAAGCCCGCGCCCTGTAGCACCAATCACATGACCAAAGATATGGTTGCCCCCCTTCGTTACAGCCAGCAGCGTCAGAGCTGGGGCGACATCGGTATAGTGCAGAGCCTGTTTGGCTCCGCCTTCCAGTTGGGAAAGCCCCTCAAACAGAGCACTGATGCGCTGGATGCGCTCCTCTGGCGAAAGTCGATAGGATTTCCCGTCCTCCAGATGCTCTAATCCTCTCTCCTGCGCCAGCGCAATACGAGTATCGTCCAGGTTTCGGTACCCTGTCTTCTGTCGGTAGGAAAATGTTCCACAGGCATGAAGATCAAGTGAAAAGAGGCCCTTCAGCGTTGCTCTGTAGAACTGATGCTCATGTGGAACTGGGTCGCCATCATGCCGTGACATCGTTCCAAAGTCTTCAGTTGGTGTAACGGGCGCAATGGAAATGAGGGTGCTGACGCGGAAGGGCGAGACGCGAGTCACTGTTTCCTTTGTGGGTGTTTCATTGGCTCGCGTTGCATCTGCCTCGCGTCTTTCGCGCGCTGAGGCTTTTTTAGAGGGAGCGCGCATATAGCCGAAGAGGTCATCATCCCACCACTCCAAGGGGTTGGCATCGGTATAGGCGACCTTTTCCTCACGATAGATTGGGGCCGACCGCCAGCCCATATCTGCTTTCTCCAGAGTTGTGCGAAGCCAGTACCGGAAAGCCTGCGCCGAAACATAGGGATAGGAGCCGTCCTTGGTACGAATCATCTTGACTCCGACTGTATTATCCGTACGCGCACCCAGAATATTGCCCAGATTGTTTAGAGCCGAAGCTGGAGCATCGATCAACATCAAGCCTGTAACGAATGACATGGGGACTACCTCCTAAAAGTGAATGGAAAAGTGTAAGGGTGTTACTCAGACTGCGCAGCATCCTGGTCGTCAGTTTCTGGAATAGCATCAGCATTTTTGCCCAACCATCCCCGTTGGTGTAGCTGCTCAACCATCCGGATCAGCACCAGATCTCTTGCCAGTCGCCAATCAGGGCGAGACAACTCCTGGCCTTCCTCAAAGACCTCAATGTAAGGGTCTAGTGTGAAAAGCGGAGGATTACCGCGTTTTACATGGGCCAGATTGGCCTTGATGAGGATGGTGCGAAAATAGGCGGGACGTTGCTCAATGAAGAAGTTACGGAAAAACTGACGGTCATTTTGACTACTCACGTACTCCGCCAATTGATCGCCCATTGTACGAATTTGTGCAATACGCTCTTTATCCATGTGCATGATCCTCCATAAGAAACGTTCGGTAATTGCCCACGACACCAACTCCACTTCGTCTTTCAGCGAATACCCACCTCGTGGGTCTCCCTGATTACTACGAGCATACCGCAGAGCCTCACGCAGAAGGTAAGTTCTCAAGAAGGCCCGTGCATTCTCCGGTAACTTGAATATATCCTCATACAACCAGTTGCGCCTGGGTTGAAAAGTCCCATCTCCTTTCGTGGCCTTCTTTTTTGTAGGCGCTACCTCCCAAGCACGCTGAACAATAGTATTCCACTTTTCCCTGTAATCAGCCCTTCTCATGTCGCTCAGGAAGCTGATCGTTTGTAAGGGCAAATGTAGAATTTCAAGCGAGGGGTTTTGTCCACTGTTGCTCAAAAGGTATGCGGTAACGGAAAAAGGTTTTGAAAACTCGCGCTCGTCCCGTTGCATGACCTCTGCGCTCAACAATTTAGTTATCAGGTAGGTGCGGTGAGTAAAGGGGCTCCGCTCGGGTTTTTTGTCGCCTGCCGCTTGGGCTAATTGCACAGCCTGTCGATTGTCTTTCAGAAATGAGCGTGCGAAGTGCTGTAGGATTGCTTCACTATCAGAATGTACAACCAGCATGAACCCTCCAGCACCAAGAGAGTATGCCTGCACACAGAGCAAACAACGTCCACATATCGGCAAACCAGCCTCGCCCCAGGGATAGAAATTGATCACATCCCGTCCGAGCAAGAGCGGAAAATAGTCTCGGGCGACTTGTAGAACAGATGGTTCCTTGCAAAAAACACAGGGATTGGCATCACTGGGAGGCTCCACTCGATACGCGTAGAGATAGGGTCCGAAATAATCTTTCCTATCGCCCTTTATGCCAGGATTGGTGTAGCCGGAATTAGGAAAGATAGCCCCGTGAATAAAGCCTAATAAGGGAGGTCGGGTGTAGTTATAGGCGATGTAATCCGCAATCGCATCTAAATCGGCCTGTGTTACCTGTGATGGGTGGCGTTTTTCGGCGAATACCGTGATCGTTGCTGCTCCGCCATCCACCAGGGGATGGCCTGTGTATTTCAGCATTTTGTCTATGCTCCTTGACGAAGATTTACAACCTACCTGTTCATTGTTGCTGCTGATAAATGCTTTTGAGCCAGCCGTTCTCTCAACTCCACAGGTTCCAAGACTTTAACTCGGTCTCCATAGTACATCAACCAATTCACGAATTCAGGGGTGATGGCGATGTACAAGCTAAATAGAACACTTTCATCATCAAGTATTTCGGAGCTTTGGCTGGGGTGCCAGTGCTCCTCACTGACCCAACTCCCTGCCTCCTTGCTGAAATGCAAGCGGACCGAGACAGGCTCACCGGCCTGGCCGCGCATCATACCCCATGTCGCACCCAGGTATTCTTCCAGCGAAAAATCGTTGGGAATTCGGTAGCGTGTTTCCTCATACAGTAAAGTTGCCTCCAGAATACGGTCAACCTTGAAAATCAAGGGTTCGTGGCGTCGTTCGCAATATGCAATCAATTGCCATGATCGTACATACGGCATGAGGTGGTACGGATGAACAATCCGTTCGCTAATATTTCCCCCTCTGGAGCGAGTCTCATAAGTTATTCTTACCTTGCAATGCTCTACAAGAGCCTGATTCAGCAACAAGAGCATCTGTTGGCGATGCTCCTTGCGGACCGTAATCATTGGTTGGGCGATAATGTGGTGCAATAAGTGGGCAAACTCTTGGGGAAACAATGTTTTGAGACGGGCAACGGCGGGAGCTAATTCTGTGGCACCTATGCCTGATACCTGCTGGGCCGCTTGCACAACGAGCAGGAGCGCAAGGGCCTCAGCAAAACTAAATTGAAGCGTTGGCAACTGGGGGAATTCCTCAAAATAATATCCTTCCTGCGAATGAACCAGAGATAGTTTCAAGCCATGTCGAATCACATCTAAATCTTTCTGAATGGTTCGTTCGCTAATTTCAAAATGGTCAGCCAGATCACGCCGCAGGTATCGCTTCCGGCTGATTGCTATCATCTGCACCAACTCCAAAATTCGAGAGACACGCTTAGTTTCTTCGAGGGAACGACCCAAACTTGGAAAATCTTGATTCATCATTCCTTTGCGCCTTCGTTGAAATCATCATTGTTGGCAAGTCTACAGGTAGCGTGGGAACCCTGCTATTCCCACACATTTGAAATCTAATCGCCATTTGCGTCTTTGGACTGGAGTCTGGCAGTGGCGGGGGCGCGGGTCGTTGACCGGGTATCGGTCTGATGGATTATAGAGGAAAGTTGAGGAAAATGGTAGACAAAAGTCCCTGTTTTCCTCTATACTGGCCCGTATTATTCCGAATGTTATCTGCTATTGTCTGGAGGAATCATGTATCTACCGCGCGAGGAAGGTCAGGGCTTGGCCGAGTACGGGCTGATTCTGGTGCTGGTCGCTGTGGCGGTCATCGCCATCCTGTCGCTGCTTGGCCCGCAGATTGGCCGGTCTTTTCCAGGGTCACGGCGGCGATTCCCACCTGAGCGGCTACTGTCCCGCTGAGCCCTGCTCGCGTGTGGCGACGCGCTCGATCTCGGCGAGAATCGCGGGGAGTTGCTCGGGGTGGCGAAGCATCTGGCGAAGTTGTTCAGGGAGGAAGCTGTCTTTGAGGTTGGGGGGTAGGCGGTCGGAGAGGTCGTAGCGGAAGAAGCGGGTGTTGATGAGTAGCTCTGCCTCCTGGCGCGCGTGCGCGGTGGGGTAGGCGCTCAGGGGAAGGTCCTGGTTGGGGGAGATAAAGCCGCCCTGTCTCACCCAGGGCTCGATGGCCTCGGGTTGGGCGAGGAAGGTGAGCAGCGCCTGGCTCTCGGACCGGTTGTTCGTGGCGACGGCGACGGAGCCCACGCCAACGACACCGCCATTGGCCGGGAAGGGAAAGAGATCATACGCCTCCTCCCCCTCCGCCAACCCGCGAATCAGGCCACCTTGCCCCAGCCAGAACACTGCGCCGGGCGCTTCCGGGTCGAAGGCGCGCGCAAAGCTTTTCGGGGTGAGGGGCAGGGTGGCAGCGCCCTCGCTGCCACCCATCACCCAAGGCGCTTGCAGCAGGGTGACAAAGTGTTGCGCGGCCTGTTCAACGGCAGGGTCTGTCCAGGGAATGCGA
>JACCSL010001049.1 GCA_013812995.1 Ardenticatenales bacterium
CCCTATCGCCACGCTCTTCGAGAAGGTGCCGAGGCTGGTGCGGGACATCGCGCGGGAGACGGGCAAGGAGGTGCAACTGGAAATCGAGGGCCAGGGAACCGAACTGGACCGCTCTGTGATCGAGAGCATCGGCGACCCCCTGCGCCACCTGCTGCGCAACGCGGTGGATCACGGTCTGGAGCAACCGGAGGAGCGCCTGGCGGCGGGCAAGCCAGCAAGGGGGCAGATATGGCTCCGGGCCGCCTCCGTCAACGGGCAGATTGTGGTAACGGTCGCCGACGATGGGCGGGGGATCGACCTGGGGCGGATACGGCAGCAGGCGGTACGGCAGGGGTTGCTTTCGGAAGAGCGGGCCGCGCAGCAGGACGAGGGGGAGCTATTGCCCCTGCTCTTCCTACCAGGGTTCTCGACCCGCGAGGCTGTGACGACGCTCTCGGGTCGCGGCGTGGGCCTGGATGTGGTGCGTACCAGCATCGAGCGCCTGAGCGGCTCGGTGGTGGTGGAGAGCGTGCCGGGCGCGGGCACCACCTTTCGTCTGACCTTGCCGCTGACGCTGGCCATCGTACAGACCATGCTGATCGAGGTGGCTGAGGGGATGTACGCGCTGCCGCTGGCATCGGTGCAGCAGTCGATGGCGCTCGGGCAAGCCGAGCAGGAGACCGTGCATGGCAAGGCTGTGCTGCACTGGCGCGAGAGTGTGATGCCCCTGGTGGACCTGCGACGATTCTTCGGCGGGCCGGCGAGTGGGCGCGGGGCGGTGGTCGTCGTGCGTTGGGGGACGCTGGAGGTGGGTCTGGTGGTAGATCGGATCGTAGGGCAGCAGGAGACGGTGGTCAAACCGCTGAGTCCGCTGCTGGGCCGGGTGGCAGGACTGTCGGGCAGCGCGATTCTGGGCGATGGGCGCATTGCACTCATCGTGGACATTCCGACCCTCCTGGACCGGGTACTGGCACAGGGGCCGATCAGCAAGGAGCAACGCGCGTGGACAGACAAGTAGCCTTCTGGAAGCGGGTCATGATGGGCAGGGAGTTCAAGAACCTGGTGCAGGAGGCGCTCGGTCAGGCGGCAGGGGGACTCTCCCGGATGGTAGGGCAGGCCGTCGTGATCGACGTACCGCGTATCGAGCGGGTGCCGCTCCGCGAGCTGGAGCAATACACGGGCGCGCTGGACAGCCAGATGGTCGGCATCTACCTGTTGATCGAGGGCGACGTGGGCGGCCAGGCGCTGCTGCTCTGCACGCCACTGGCCGCCATGCGTCTGGCGGACCTGCTGTTGCTTCGCCACCCTGGTACCACACAAGCACTTGGGGTAGAGGAGCGGTCGGCGCTGGCAGAGATGGGCAATCTTACCATCTCCCTCTTCCTGAACGAGGTGGCAGAGATGATGGGCCTCATGCTGTACCCCTCGCCGCCCGCCGTGATGGTAGATATGCTGGGAGCCCTCCTGGATGTGGTGATCTTTCCTCTGGCCGGGATGTCCCACGAGTTGCTGCTGGTGGATACGAGGCTCCACAGCGAGACTTCGGCGGTGGAAGTCCATCTGTGGCTGCTACCCATGCCCGCCGCGCGGCGCTCCGATGTCCAGGATGCGAGGTATGGCTGACAGGGTGGCAGCACTAGGGGAGCGGATCTGCTCAGTAGCGATAGGCGAGTTGGTGGTGAGCAGCTCGCCCGAGGATGTGCTGGTGGCCTATGGCCTGGGCTCTTGCGTGGTGGTGGCGCTCTATGATTCTGTGGCCCATCTTGGCGGCATGATTCACGCTCTGCTCCCTACCATGCCCCAGAACAAGAACCCCGCGCTCCCAGAGATGCCCGCGCGCTTTGTGGAGCAGGGAGTTCCCCTGCTCCTGGATCGGCTGACGCGGCGCGGTGCCGCCCGCGCTCGGTTGCAGGGGTATCTCTGCGGTGGGGCGAGAATCTTGACCGCCCCAGGATTTCCGGACTGGCTTGCGGTCGGCGAGCGAAACGTGCAGGCAGCGGAGCAGGCCCTCCGGGTGGCGGGTATTCCTCTCCGAGGGCAGGCCACCCGAGGAACCCGTGGACGGACAGTGAAGCTGTACATTGCAGATGGGCGCATCACGGTGAGAACCCTGGGGACCGAGGAAGAGCACCTGGCCTGAGCTATTTTCAAGGAGGGACAATGACCAAGGTCATGGTGGTGGATGATACCCAATTCATCCGAATGCGCCTCGTGAAGCTACTGGGCGAGCATGGCTACGAGGTGGTCGAGGCGGAGGATGGCGTACAGGCCATCTCGGTCTATCAGAAGAACCGCCCGGATGTCGTGCTCATGGATATCACGATGCCGCACAAGAATGGCCTGGAGGCGCTCACCGAGATCATCCAATGGGACTCGGGGGCCAAGGTCATCATGCTCACGGCCCTAGGCCAGGAGTGGATGGTATACGAGGCATTCAAACACGGCGCGAAGGATTTCCTGCTGAAGCCGTACAACAGCGAGCGCCTGGTCGAGACACTCCAGAAAGTCTTGGGGTGAGGTGACCAAACAGCCTATCCGCGTGCTCATCGTGGATGATTCCGCGTTCATGCGGAGTGTGATTTCCAAGCATCTGAACGCCGACCCGGCACTGATGGTGGTGGGCACAGCGCGTGATGGGGAGGAAGCCCTCCGGCGGGTGGCGCAACTCCGGCCGGATGTCGTGACGCTGGATGTGGAGATGCCCGCTCTGGATGGTCTTGACACACTGCAACAACTCATGGCGCAACATCCAACTCCTGTCGTCATGCTCAGTTCCCACACCCAACAGGGAGCCCGCACGACAATCCGCGCCCTGATGCGGGGCGCGGTAGATTTCGTTGCCAAGCCGGAGGAAGCGCAGGCGCTACCCACCGTGATGGCTGAGCTGATCGAGAAGATTAAGAGCGCGGCGGGCGCACGCCCCACCGCGCTGCCGCCACGTAACCTGGGCAGCGCACCCTTACTTCCGCATCGCCTGGGGCTACGTCCCTGGCAGATAGGTGATCGGCTGGTGATAATAGGAG